>JBEBAJ010000304.1:0-3021 GCA_041158965.1 Pseudomonadota bacterium
CACCAAGGGTCGCCATTGCTCCGCAAACGGATAGCGACCGAACAAAATCAACCGGTATTTTTCGCTGACCACGCCCCAACAGGCACCCAACCCGCGTGCTGTCTGACAGGCGTCGGCGTCTGGCTGCACCACGGCGTGCAACATTGACCATGACAACCAACCCGGTAGCTGCCACACCAGCAAGGCGGTCATGAGGAGGGTGACGCCCACATTCATGGGCGAGCTCAGCAGTTCGGTGCGAATCCAGTGACGCAGACCGCGCGAGCTGTCGGGTGCAGCACGAGGTGGGATCAACCCACCCGAGACGTGTGCCGAGCTGGATGAGGCCGATGGACTCATCCTATCGTTCCCGAATGGCCACGCGGCGGTTGTATGCGTTCATGAAGGCGGAGGTCAGGAGCGACAACATCAGGTAAATGCCCATGATGATGGCAATGCACTCCACTGCGCGTCCGGTTTGGTTCAGCGCAGTGTTGGAGATGTTCACCAAGTCGGGGTATCCGATGGCCACTGCCAGCGAGGAGTTCTTGGTGAGATTGAGGTACTGGTTGGTCATGGGCGGCACGATGACGCGCATGGCCTGCGGCAGCACCACATGGCGCAGGGTCAGCCACGGGTTGAGCCCCAGGCTGCGGGCGGCTTCGATTTGTCCGCGTGCCACCGATTGCAGGCCCGAGCGCACCACTTCAGCCACAAAAGCCGAGGTGTACAGCGTGAGCCCTAAGGTCACGGCCAAAAATTCGGGCGAAAAATTGAGCCCCCCGCGAATCTCACCGTCGACGATGGCCGGCATGTCCCACACCAGGGCACTGGTCCACGCGCCCGAGTCCCAGGTGGGCCAGGGCAAGGACAAACCCCCTTTGCTCAAATACAGGCCGCCCAGGCCATGCAGGGGCGTATCGGCCTCGGGCATCCACTCGACCAGCAGCACGTACCACATCAGCAACTGCAACAGGATGGGTACATTGCGCAGCAACTCGGTGTAGACATAGCACAGGCCGCGCGCGAGGGCGTTGCCTGAGACGCGGCCAATCCCCACCAGGGTGCCGATCAGTGTGCACAGCACAATGCCGGTGACCGAGACCCGCAAGGTGTTGAGCAAGCCCACCAGAAACGCGCGCCAGTAGGCCTGTTCGGAGTCGAAGTCAATCAGGCTCTCACCAATGTCAAAGCCCGCGGTGTCCAACAGAAAACCAAAACCACTTTGAATGCCCCGCGCCCGCATGTTGGCCAGGGTGTTGGCCAGTAGCCAACCCACCAGTGCGGCCAGCACCACGACAAGGCCGACCTGGACCATCAGGGCCCGGGTGCGGCGACTGTGCCAACGCATGCGCGTGATCAGCGAATCGGCATGGCGTACTGCAGGCCGCCCTTGGACCACTGGGCATTCAGGCCGCGCTTGAGCGCCAGCGGGGTCTTTTCGCCCACATTGCGCTCAAAGATCTCGCCATAGTTGCCGGTGGCGGCAATGGCACGCACCATCCATTCACGGTCCAGCCCGAGCAGTTTGCCGGTGTCGTCGGTCTTGCCCAGAATCCGCCCGATCACGGGGTCGGTGGTGTCGGCTTTGAGTTGTTCGAGGTTGGCTGCGGTGATGCCGTATTCCTC
Source organism: Pseudomonadota bacterium (assembly GCA_041158965.1). Taxonomy (GTDB): domain Bacteria; phylum Pseudomonadota; class Gammaproteobacteria; order Burkholderiales; family Burkholderiaceae_C; genus Limnohabitans. The sequence continues at coordinate 1,609 of JBEBAJ010000304.1, forward strand.
GGCCTCAATCAGGCCATAGATCACCCATTTGACGATGGCAAACCACTCGTCGTCACCACGTCGCACCAACGGACCCAGAGGCTCCTTGGAAATCAGCTCAGGCAGGATCAAGTGGTCTTTCGGGTCTTTGGCTTCCTTGGAGCGAATGGAGGCGAGACCCGAGGCGTCGGTGGTGTAAGCCTTGCAACGACCCGCGAAGTAGGCAGCGGTGGAGGCGTCGAGCTTTTCAAACACGACGGGCTTGATGTCAAGCTTGTTGGCACGCGAAAAGTCAGTCAGATTTTTCTCGGTGGTGGTACCCGACTGCACGCATACCGTGGCCCCCTTGAGTTGCTTGGCACTCTTGAGCCCTGATTTGGTCGGCACCATGAAACCTTGGCCGTCGTAATAGGTGACGACAGTTTGACTCAGGCCCAGGGAGGCATCGCGCGTGAGCGTGAAGGTGGTGTTGCGCGACAAGACGTCAATCTCCCCCGACTGCAGCGCGGTGAAGCGTTGCGGGGCTGACAGCGGAACGTAGCGCACCTTGTCGGGGTTGCCCAGCACGGCCGCGGCCATGGCACGGCACATGTCCACGTCCAGGCCGGTCCATTTGCCCTGACTGTCCGCGGCCCCAAAGCCCGACAGGCCGGTGTTGACGCCGCAGACGATTTGATCGCGCTGCTTGATGGCGTCCAGCGTTTTCCCCGCCAGGGCCGGCAAGGACAGCAGGGCGAATCCCAGGCCCAGAGTCAGGATCGACGCGTGGGCCCATGCGGTGGAGCGAGAGAGGTGAGTCATGATGTGTCTCTTTCTTGGTTCAGTGGTCAGCCCATGCGACAGCCGGTGCCCGGGTCGGCCAGGGCCTTGGCGGCCACGCCAATGACCTTGTTTTCGCGATTTTCCACGATGCGCAGGTACATGTCCTGCACCGGGTTGTGTGCTTTGCTCATGGTCCATTTGCCACGTGGACTGTCAATCGTGGCGCCTTCCATGGCAGCATAAAGCTCTTTTTTATTGTTGAGGTCGCCCTTCACGGCGTTGGCGCCTTGTATGAGCAGCAGCCCGGTGTCGTATCCCTGCACGGCATACACATCGGGCTGCATGCGGAAGGTCTTGGCATACGCCAGGCGGAACGCCTGGTTGCGTTTGGTGTCGAGCGAATCGCTGTAATGCATGGTGGTCATGATGCCGTCAGCGGCAGGGCCGGCAGCGTCCAGCACGCCTTCGGTCAAGAAGCCCGAGCCATAGAGCGGAATCTTGCCCTTGAGCCCTGCGGCGGCATAGTCGCGGATGAATTTGGCCGCACCACCCCCCGCAAAGAAACACGCCACTGCATCGGGCTTGAGGGCGGCAATTTCGGTCAACAGCGCCTGGAACTCCACATTGGGGAAGGGCAGGCTCAACTCCTTGATGATGGTGCCACCCGCCTTG
>JBEBAJ010000305.1:0-5032 GCA_041158965.1 Pseudomonadota bacterium
TTTGTATTGTGGAGGTAGAGCGCATCGTGGAGACGGGCGAGATCGCCCCCGATGACGTGCACTTGCCCGGCATCTATGTGCACCGCATCGTGCACAACCCCACACCCGAAAAGCGGATTGAAAAACGCACCATCCGCGAGAACCCTTAAGGAGTGAACATGCCCTGGACCCAAGATCAAATGGCGGCGCGTGCCGCCCAGGAACTGAAGGATGGTTATTACGTCAATCTGGGCATCGGCATTCCGACCCAGGTGGCCAACCATGTGCCCGATCACATGGAGGTCTGGCTGCAGTCTGAAAACGGGATGATGGGCATCGGCCCCTTCCCGACCGAGGCTGAAGTGGACCCCGACTTGATCAATGCCGGCAAGCAAACCGTCACCACCATCAAAGGCACTTCCATTTTTGGCAGTGACCAGTCGTTCGCCATGATCCGTGGCGGCAAGATCAATCTCTCCATTTTGGGCGCCATGCAGGTGAGCGAGAAGGGCGATCTGGCCAACTGGATGATTCCGGGCAAGATGGTCAAAGGCATGGGCGGTGCCATGGACTTGGTCGCAGGCGTGCCATATGTGATCGTGCTGATGGAGCACGTGGCGCGCAAAAAAGACGGGACCGAAGACATGAAAATCTTGCCCGAGTGCACCTTGCCGCTGACGGGCAAACAGGTGGTTGATCGCATCATCACCGACCTGGCCGTGATGGATGTCACCCCGCAGGGCCTGAAAGTGATCGAACTGGCACCAGGCGTGACCCCCGAAGCGGTGCAATCGAAAACCGGGGTCAAGCTGATTTTCTGAAGCCCGTCGTTTTCATGCATCATCGTGACATGGTGGTGTGATACAAAATCGCCATGAAGCTCATGTTTGTCCGAGGGGTGGTTTGGCTGGCTCTGTGGCTGTCAGGAACAGCCGCATGGGCCGCCCGCCCGATGAACACCGACGACGCCAATGTCGTCGACCCGGGCAGTTGCCAGCTGGAGTCATGGGTTAAAAATTCAGGTCTGGGCACCGAGCGCTGGGCCCTGCCCGGTTGCAATTTCTTTGGAGACACCGAAATCACCCTGGGCGGTTCAACCCAGAGCTCAAAGGCCGACGGTTCCAGCAACTGGACCCTGGTTCAATTCAAAAAACGCTGGATCAAGTTAGAGCCTGGCCGGTGGGGCATTTCTACCAGCATCGGGCACGTCGATGGCCGTGGCCCCACCCAAAGTCTTCCTGCCAACAGTTTGCTCTACCCGGTGCGCGATGGCTACCTGAACGTGCCCATGACCTATTTGTCCAAAGAGGGCTGGTTGATACACCTGAATGCGGGCTGGATTCAGCACCATCTCGACAGAACGAATCGGCCCACCTGGGGCATCGGCGGTGAGTGGCCCTTGAACGCCCGCAGCTACCTGATTGCCGAAACCTATGGCGAGGCAGGGACGCGCACTAAATATCAGATGGGTCTTCGCACCTGGATCAAGCCGCAAAAATTCCAGATCGATACCACGTTCGGCCAGCCCATCGGCATGGGTGGGGACCAGCGTTGGTTCTCGATAGGCATACGATGGCTGGGCGACCCCTTGTTTTGATCTCATTGGGGCGCTGGCTGGATGGAGACACTGGGCATGGTGGCATCACGTATCTAGTCCACCGCCAAGATTCCTGTATTGCTGGTGAAGTAGTCCACCTGGAGCGGGCGATGGGAATCGAACCCACGTCTTGAGCTTGGGAAGCTCAGGTCCTGCCATTGAACGACGCCCGCCAATACACCGATTGTAGGTGTGTTTAAGCCACCTTTTTCAGCCCCGTTGTGACAATGGAGGCGTGTTCACCGTAGCATACGTGTCTACATCATTTATTTATTATTTGGTATTCATAAAATAAACTTAAAGAGTTATTTGATGTTCATAAAACTCAAGAGGTTTAGATGCATTTTCATGCCGTCGCTTTTACAGGACTGACGTGGCTGGCCGCCACCTCAGCACTCGCTCAATCGACCGACAAACCATATTTTTTTGGAACGGAAACGGGTTCCAGCAGGTTTGACCACAGAACCCAGGTTGGACAAAACTTCCAATCGAAAGAGGGAGGGTGGGTGTCTGTGTCGCAAACATTGATTCAGGCCTATAAAGTCGTGGCTGGTTACAAGGTGAACGGATTCATGGATATCGAGGGGGCCTACATGATCACCACCCCGATGAAGTTTAAATTCTCCGGGGCCACCAAAAACAATGTGAGTTATTCTGGAATTGAAAACATTTCGTTTTCTGGTGCCCAGTTGGCTGTCCATTTGCTTCCAGGCATCGAGGCCGGATCAAGCCGCGCTTTTCTGGCCGTGGGGGGGCATCGTCTATCTGCAAAAGATGGGATCACGATCCATACGGGAAATGTGGCGCTGGAACCCACTGCTCCTAAATCAGGCACCGGGACCTTGTTCGGTGTGGGTTATGACACTGCCTTGGATAAAGAAACGTTTTTCAGAGTGAGTTTGACCCAATACTCAAACTGGTCTGGCATGGAAGTCAACCTGACGATGTTGTCAATGGGCTTGGCCAAGAAGTTTTAAGCAAGCTCTGCAAAATTCTCTGCGCCAGAGTTTGGGACGAAACGACGCATGGGGGGCAGGGCTTCCTTAAGTGGCGCGCGCACTGATGCGCCAGACTCAGGTCAATTTGAGCGTGCGTTGCATGGCACGGCCTGCGCGCTCAAAATAGGCCAAGGCGGCTGGAGTGCACATGACAAATTTGGTGCGGCGATTGTCGCCTTGAAAATGATGGGCGATCATGCCTGTTTCGAGCAGGGTATCTAACTTGCGATGCAATGTGGCCGGTGAGGCGATGTGAGACAGACCCATGACCTCTGTCACCGTCATGGTTTGGTCTGCATGCTGACGCACCGCTATTTCTTCCAGCAAGCGACGGCACTGCAAATCCATCGCTGGCGCTTCGGATTCTGATTCCAGCGCATGCATCACGTTCAGAAAACGCAAATAGATTTGATGGGCTTTCATAGGCATCCTGATCCGATTTCATAGGCATCCTGATCCGACGAATACCAGATTATATGAGACATGAAGAAAATTATTTTAAAACGTCGCCCACGCAAAGATATTTAATCTCTAAGTATTCATCCATGCCGTGACTGGAGCCTTCGCGCCCGAGTCCAGACTGCTTGACCCCGCCAAAGGGCACGTGTTCGGTGGCAATGATGCCGACATTGATGCCGACCATGCCGTACTCCAACGCCTCGCTGACGCGGAAAATGCGACCGACGTCACGGCTGTAAAAGTAGCTGGCCAGGCCGTATTCGGTGTGGTTGGCCATGTCGATGACCTCTTGCTCGGTCTTGAATTTGAACACTGGCGCAAAGGGGCCAAAGGTTTCTTCCCGCGCGCAGGCCATGTCCGGGGTGGCATGCGCCACCACGGTGGGCTCAAAGAACTGACCAGTCAGGGCCTGGCCACCGGTGATCAACTGTGCCCCTTTGTCCAAGGCATCTTGCAAGTGGCGTTTGACCTTGTCCACAGCAGCGGGTTCGATCAGCGGGCCCTGAACCACGCCTTCTTCAAAGCCGTTGCCGACTTTCAGGGCTTTGACCTTGGCGGCGAACTTCTGCACAAAAGCGTCGTACACGCCCTCTTGCACATAAAGGCGGTTGGCGCAGACACAGGTCTGGCCGGCATTGCGGTATTTGCTGGCGATCGCCCCCTCAACCGCCGAGTCAATGTCGGCGTCATCAAATACGATGAAGGGGGCATTGCCGCCCAACTCCAGCGAGAGTTTTTTGATGGTGGGTGCCGACTGCGCCATGAGGATGCGACCCACTTCGGTGCTGCCGGTAAAAGAGATGTGGCGCACGGTGTCGCTGGCGCAAAAAACCTTGCCCACGGCGATGCTTTCCTCGCTGTCGGCGGTCAGCACATTGAGCACCCCGGCCGGGATGCCCGCGCGCACCGCCAATTCGGCAGCGGCCAGCGCAGTCAGCGGTGTGAGTTCAGCCGGTTTGATCACCACCGGGCAACCAGCGGCCAGCGCGGGTGCCACTTTGCGGGTGATCATGGCCAGCGGGAAATTCCAGGGGGTGATGGCGGCGCAAACACCGATGGGCTGGCGCAATACCAACAGTCGTCGGTTATTGTCAAACTGGGGCAGGGTCTCGCCGTTGACGCGTTTGGCTTCTTCGGCATACCACTCGACAAAACTGGCACCGTACACGACCTCGCCTTTGGCCTCGGCAAACGGTTTGCCTTGCTCGGCCGTCATGAGGCGCCCCAGGTCTTCGACATTGGCCATCAGCAAGTCGTACCATTTGCGCAAAACGATGCTGCGCTCTTTGCCGGTTTTGTTGCGCCAGGCGGTCCAGGCACGATCGGCGGCCTGGATGGCGGCTTCGGCATGTGCGGGCCCCAAATTGGCCACATCGGCCAGTTTTTGGCCTGTGGCCGGGTCCATCACATCAAACCGTCGATCACCCTTGACCCATAGCCCGTCGATCAGGGCGTCGGTTTTGAGCAGGGTGGGGTCGTTGAGCAGGGAAAGCGGTGAGGTTTTCATGTCCATGATGGGGCTCCGTCGGCAAACCTCTAGCATACGCCGCCCCGAATGAGCCGCCAAGCCACCGTGTGACTTTGGCGACCCTCTGACCGGACAGCTTGGTTGATCTGGGATAATCCCTGCCCATGAAATCCCCCAAAATGACCGTGGCGCAGATTCGCGCCTCTTTTCTGGAATTCTTTCAAAAGCGCGGGCATACCGTGGTGGCGTCCAGCCCCTTGGTGCCTGGCAATGACCCGACCCTGATGTTCACCAACTCGGGCATGGTGCAATTCAAGGACGTGTTTTTGGGCACCGACCGGCGCAGCTATGTGCGTGCCGCCTCGGTGCAGGCCTGCCTGCGGGCGGGGGGCAAGCACAACGACCTGGAAAACGTGGGTTATACCGCACGGCACCACACCTTTTTTGAGATGCTGGGCAATTGGTCGTTTGGCGACTATTTCAAGCGTGAGTCGTTGAAATGGGCGTGGGAGCTGCTGACCCAGGTGTATC
>JBEBAJ010000306.1:0-3009 GCA_041158965.1 Pseudomonadota bacterium
ACCGACTGACCTTGGGTCCACAGGTCGGCCAGGCGGCTGGGAAACCACTGGGTGAGCTCATTGTCGAGTCGGCGTTTGGAGCTCATTTTGAGCCGCTTGAGCTCGCTGGCCAGGTCGTGGCCCGGCGCCAGGTTGATGTGCAGGTCTTGTCCGGCTTGCCAGTAGCTGGAGATTTGCAGCACCGCGGGGCCCGACAGGCCCCGATGGGTGAACAGCAGGTCCTCGTCGAAATGGGGCGGTGACTCGCCTCGGCGCGGGCCTTTGGCGCGGGGGGAGCCGTCGGGTGGACCCCAGGGGCCCAGTCCGATATCGACGGGCAGCGACAGGCCCGCGAGCGCCGCGAAGGGCGCCCAGACGGCGGGATCAAAGGTCAGCGGCACCAAGGCCGGGCGGGTGGGGACCACCTCGAGCTGAAACTGTTGGGCCAGCCGGTACCCCAGGTCGCTGGCCCCGATCTGCGGGATGGAAAGCCCCCCGGTGGCCACCACCACGGCCCGAGCGCGCACGGGGCCGCGGTCGGTGTCGGCCTCGTAGTAGGCCTCGGCCTGGTCATGAAAGCGCAGGCTCTTGAGGCCGCAGGGTTGCCAGTGGTGAACATGCCCACCGGCCGCCCCTGACTCGCATTCCCGCAGCAGCACATCGATCAGGTCTTGTGACGAGCGGTCGCAAAACAGTTGGCCCTTGTGTTTTTCGTGAAAGGGCACACGGTGCTGCTGCAGCAGCGCGATGAAATCAGCCGGGGTGTAGCGTGACAACGCACTGCGGCTGAAGGCGGGGTTCTCGCCCAGGAAATGCCGGTGCGGCTGGCGTATGTCCAGATCGCGGTTGGTGAAGTTGCTGCGCCCGCCGCCGGAGATGCGGATTTTTTCGGCCACTTTGCTGGCGTGGTCGAGCAACACCACTTGCAAGCCGCGTTGCGCAGCCACGCCGGCACAAAAGAGGCCAGCCGCACCAGCGCCCACGATCAGCACATCCGCCGAGGTGGTCATGCGAGGAAGCGCTCGATCAACTCAGCCACTTGTGCGGGTTGGTCGTGGTGCAGCATGTGGCCGGCGTCGGTGACATGGCCCATCTGCAGTTGCGACACCGATGTCAGTCGTTGGTGAAATTCGTCCAGGGTGTAAGCCCCTTTCCACCACTCGTTGATGCTGTTGTCGCTGGCTTCCACCACCAGGGTGGGCGCGGTGATGCGCTTGAAGAGGGCATCGACTTCTTCCACGCGGTAGAGCGTGGCGTTGATGATTTTGTGCGCCGAGTGGCCCAGGATGCGCCATTGCCCTTGAGCGTCCTGATCGGCCCATTCGCCGGCCAGCCACTCGGCTTTGTCTGGCGACAGGCGCGGATTGGTTTTGCGCAGGCGTTGCGCCACAGCCTCGAGGTCGGGGTAGGCGCGCAGGTCCAGCTCGTCACGGTGGAACTGTTTGAGTTGGCCGATCCATTTGGCGTAGCGCCCCGGCGCTTGCGCCGGCTGGGTGCGCGCCATGCCAAAGCCTTCGAGGTTGATCAGGCGTCGCACCCGCTCGGGAAAGATGCCGGCGTATTGCATGACCACATTGCCACCCATGCTGTGGCCCAGAAGATCGACCGGGGCATGGGGGGAATAGTGGTCCAGCAGGAAGTCCAGGTCGGCCAGGTAGTCGGGGAACCAGAAATGGTCGGTGTCTGGGGTGTGGGTGCGGCCATAGCCACGCCAGTCGGGGGCAATCACCCAGCGCTCCTGGCGCAGGGCGTCGACCACGAACTGGAACGAGGCCGACACGTCCATCCAGCCGTGCATCAGGAACAACGGTGCCTGGCCCGGTTGGGGATGGCCCCACAGACGCACGTGGTAGTTCAGCTGTCGGATGGGGACAAACTCGCAACGCGAGGGCTTCTTCACTTGGTACATTTCCAGCATCATAAGGAGATTGACCGTGGCCCAGCGACCCCAGCGTGATGACTACCCCGCCATGCACCGCCAGTTCCATTGGCAGGTGCCGCGTCAGTTCAACATGGCCGAGGTCTGCATGCGGCGCTGGGCGGCGTCCCCCGCCACTGCGCGTCGCACCGCCATCATCGAGCATCAGGCCGATGGCGCAGCCCGACGTTACACCTACGCACAGTTGCAACAGGCCGCCGATGCCTTGAGCCATGCCTTGCTGTCGCTGGGGGTGCAGCGCGGTGACCGGGTGGCGATTGTGCTGCCGCAACGCTTCGAGACAGCGGTGTCCTACATGGCGGTTTTGCAGATCGGGGCGGTGGCAATGCCGCTGTCGCAATTGTTCGGCCCCGACGCGCTGGCCTATCGGCTGCAAGACAGTGGCACGGTGCTCGCCCTGGTGGACGCCTCCACGGTGGACGCCCTGCGGAGTGCACGGGCAAGTGCCCCGACCTTGCGGCATCTGGTGGGAGTGGGCGAGGTGGCTGCTCGATGCGATCACGGATTCGAGGCATTGCTGGAGCTCGGACGCGCCTTCATGGCACCTGCTCGGCGAGGGCGAGCCGCGCGTGAGCAGCCGCGCAGCGACAGCCCGAGCGGCCCGCAACGCGGTGCACGCTGGGCGGTCCCCGCGCGCACACAAGCCGACGACCCGGCTGTGCTGATTTACACCAGCGGCACCACCGGCCCCCCCAAAGGCGCGCTGATTCCCCACCGCGCCTTGATCGGCAACCTGACCGGCTTTGTGTGCAGCCAGAACTGGTTTGGCTTTGACCCCTCGGGGCGCCAGCCGGGCAAGAGCCAGGCCGTGTTCTGGTCGCCCGCGGATTGGGCCTGGACCGGCGGGTTGATGGACGCCTTGCTGCCCACCCTGTACTTTGGTCGCCCCATCGTGGCCTGGTCGGGGCGCTTCAGTCCTGAGCTGGCCTTCACCGTGCTGCAGCAGCATCGCGTGACCCACACCTTTTTGTTTCCCACTGCTCTCAAGGCCATGATGAAGGCCTACCCCACCCCGCGCACGCAGTTTCGTTTGCACCTCCAGGGCCTGATGAGCGCGGGTGAGGCAGTGGGCGACGCGGTGTTTGGCTATT
>JBEBAJ010000307.1:0-3002 GCA_041158965.1 Pseudomonadota bacterium
TGGAGCGTGCCCGCGAAGTCGGCGTGCGCCTGATCGAGGCCGATGGCTTGCGCCTGGCCCGCATGGCCGGCAACGCCGGCCATCAAGGTGTGGTCGCCAAAGTCCATCCTTTGCCTCAGGCCCACTCGCTCGACGACTGGCTCGACGGGCTCGCCCCCGATGTCCGCCCCCTCTTGCTGGTGCTCGACGGGGTCACCGACCCGCACAACCTGGGTGCCTGTTTGCGCGTGGCCGACGGGGCCGGGGCACATGCCGTCATCGCCCCCAAAGACCATGCCGTGGGCATCAACGCCACGGTGGCCAAAGTCGCCAGTGGTGCCGCCGAAACTGTGCCTTACTTCATGGTCACCAATTTGGCCCGCACCCTCAACGAACTCAAAGAGCGCGCCATCTGGATCATCGGCACCAGCGACGACGCCCCGCGCACCCTGTACCAAAGCGACCTCAAAGGCCCCTGTGCGCTGGTCTTGGGCGCCGAAGGTTCGGGCATGCGCCAACTCACCCGCAAGACCTGCGACGAATTGGTCAGCATCCCCATGCAGGGCGCGGTCGAGAGCCTCAATGTCTCGGTGGCCAGCGGCATCTGCCTCTACGAAGCCCTGCGCCAGCGCAGCACCTGATCAAAGCTTGGCGCGCAACAAATCGTTCACCTGTTGCGGGTTGGCCTTGCCCTTGCTGGCCTTCATCACCTGACCCACCAAGGCATTGAACGCCTTGTCCTTGCCGGCCTTGAACTGGGCCACATTGTCGGGGTTGGCGGCAATCACCTCATCGATGATTTTCTCCAGTGCCCCGCTGTCGTTCATCTGCTTGAGCCCCTTGGACTCAATGATCGCATCCACCGACTGGCCTTCACCTGACCACAGGGCATCAAACACCTGCCGGGCGGCATTGTTGCTGATGGTGCCATCGGCAATCCGCACGATCAGCGCGGCCAGTTGGGCGGCGCTCACCGCAGGCGACTCGAACGAACCCTCGCCGTTGTTCACCCTTCTGGACATCTCGCCCATCACCCAGTTGCTGGCGGGCTTGGCCAGTGCGGCCCCGGCGGCCGCAACCACCCCTTCAAAATAAGCCGCCATGGCTTTGCTTTGCGTCAGGGTGGTGGCGTCGTATTCGGGCAAGCCCAGTTCGCGCACAAAACGCTCGGCCATCTTGCGCGGCAACTCAGGCATCTGGGCGCGCACGCCCTCCACCCACTCGGGGGCAATCACCAGCGGCGGCAGGTCGGGGTCAGGGAAATAACGGTAGTCGGCAGAGTCTTCTTTGGTGCGCATCGCGCGCGTCTCGCCGCTGTCGGGGTCAAACAGCACCGTGGCCTGCTGTATGGCGTGGCCATCCTCAATCTGCTCAATTTGCCAGCGCACCTCATAGTCGATGGCCTGCTGCATGAACTTGAAGCTGTTGAGGTTCTTGATCTCGCGCCGCGTGCCCAAGGGCGCACCCGGTTTGCGCACCGACACATTCGCGTCACACCGGAACGAGCCCTCTTGCATATTGCCATCGCAAATGCCGATCCAGGTCACGATCTTGTGCAGCTCTTTGGCATAAGCCACCGCCTCTTCGCTCGACCGGATATCGGGCTCGGTCACAATTTCCAGCAGCGGCGTGCCTGCGCGGTTCAAATCGATGCCGCTTTGGCCCACAAAGTCCTCGTGCAGCGATTTGCCCGCATCCTCTTCCAGGTGCGCGCGCACCAGGCGCACGGTTTTTTTCTCCTCGCCCATAAAGAACGAGACCTCCCCGCCTTGTACCACCGGGATCTCAAACTGACTGATCTGGTAGCCCTTGGGCAAGTCGGGGTAAAAATAATTTTTGCGGGCAAACACACTGCGCCCGGCCACATGGCTGCCCACCGCCAAGCCAAAACGGATGGCACGCTCCACCGCGCCCTTGTTCATCACCGGCAGCGTGCCCGGTAGCGCCAAGTCCACCGCGCAGGCCTGGGTGTTGGGTTCGGCCCCGAAAGCGGTCGAAGCGCGCGAAAAGATTTTTGATGCGGTGGTCAGTTGGGCATGGGTCTCAAACCCGATCACCACCTCATAGCCCTGGATCAATCGCTGCTGTGTCATGTTTTTGCGCCTCGTGCAGGCCGCTTCAGATGATGGTCGCTCACCTGTTGCCACTGGTGCGCCACTTGAAGCAAACGCGCTTCGTCAAAATAATTGCCAATCAGCTGCATGCCCACCGGCATGCCTTCACTGCCAAAGCCCGCTGGCACACTCATCCCGGGCAAACCCGCCAAAGAAGCGGGCAGGGTGAACACATCGGCCAGATAATCTGCCACCGGGTCGGCGCTGTTTTGGCCCAACCGCCAGGCCACAGTCGGTGCCACCGGCCCGACGATGACGTCGCAGGTGCTCAGTGCCCGCTGGAAATCATCGGCGATCATGCGCCGGATTTTTTGCGCCTGCAAATAATAGGCGTCGTAATAGCCATGCGACAGCACATAAGTGCCGGTCATGATGCGGCGCTTGACCTCTGCCCCAAAACCTTCGGCCCGGCTCTTTTTGTACATGTCCAGCAAATCTTGCGCCTGATCGGTGCGGTGGCCAAACTTCACCCCGTCAAAACGGCTCAGGTTCGAAGACGCTTCCGCTGGCGCAATGATGTAGTAAGCAGGGATGGCCAACTCGGTCAGCGGCAAATCCACCGCCACGCGCACCGCCCCCAGCTTTTCCAACCCGCCGATGGCCGCCTCTATCGCCGCACGCACATCGTCGGCCAAACCCGGGCCGAAAAACTGCTTCGGCACACCCAGGCGCAAACCCTGTAAGGGGGTGTTGAGCCCACGGGTGAAATCTTCGCCGGGCCGCTCCAGACAGGTCGAATCGCGGTCGGCATCGGGCCCGCACATGGCCCCCAACAACAAGGCACAGTCTTGCGCACTGCGCGCCATCGGCCCGGCCTGATCCAGGCTGGAGGCATAGGCGATCATGCCGTAGCGGCTGATCCGGCCATAAGTGGGTTTGATGCCGGTGATGCCGCAAAACCCCGCCGGT
>JBEBAJ010000308.1:0-2994 GCA_041158965.1 Pseudomonadota bacterium
GCCAGGATTTTCTCTGCCACCTCGCCGCGCCCCCGGGCAGAGACGATGGGGGTGGGGCGAGACCCATACTCGAGGCTCACCGCCTCTTTCAGACGTAACTTCATGTTTTGATGTCCACCAGATGCCCTGGTCCTTCAAAATGGGCCACTGCGGGTTCTGCTTTGGGCATGACCCCATGCAGTATTTGCATGGAATAAACCTCCAGGCCCGCATCATGAAGTTGAGCCCGCAAGTTGGGGGCTTGTTGCCTGGCCAATTGCGCCACATCTCCCCGTTCAGCCCACATCATGAGTTCCAGCCCGGAGGGGCGAAGGATTCTCGTGCGCAACCAAACCGCCCCCAATTCCGGCAAGGTCAATTCCAAGTCGACGACAAAAGGGCGCGATGTGGACGCGTCCGAGTTGCCTTCCCGGGCGAATTTGAGTCGCACCGCCGGGGCATCCTGGAAAGAGAGCATGAGCGAGACCGCCTGATCCTGACCCGAGCCCGAGGCCACCGCCGAGAGTTGGGAGGATTCAATGTCGGACAAAGCGTCCTCGATCAGGTCAGCCCCGCTGTCCTGGGCTTTTTTGAGGCTGTTGAGCAAGCTTTTCAGTGCGGTCTTGGCGTCTGGCGCCAGCATTCGTCCAAGACCCATTTGCCCCTCATTGAACCAGCCACTTTGCATCATCCATTGCCGCACCTGTTGAGCCGTGAGATTGACCATGCTTGGCTGCGCCTGTAACCATTGCATCAGGGCAGTGGGCATCTCGCCACCCTTGGCCGCCATTTGCGCAAGCACCCCGGGCAGAAACAGGTCTTGCAGGGTTTTCAGAGTCTGGGGACGTGCCAGCAATTGATCGGCTCTGGGGGCCAGCGTGTCCGACACGGAAGGCAAGTTCGCGGCCACAGGGCTACCTTGGGTAGCGCCCGGGTCTGGGCCCGCTCCGACGGGACGAAGAAAGATAGAGCCATTGGCCAGAAATTGAACCCTGAAGGACAATCGGTCACCAGTGGCCAATCTGAGCATGCCAGCCCATTCACGGGGTATCTCAAGGGACTTGCCGTCCTGAAACCGCATGAGCCACAAATTATTTTGCACATCCAGATTGGCCTGAATGACCTGTCCATCTTTCAGCCCCAATTGGCGAGCCGAAGAGGCTTCGACAACAAATGGCAAACGCCCCTCCAGATAAATCGGGGCGGGGCGTTGGGCCAGGGCTGCCTGGTCAGTGGCGGTGATCATGGTCCAAATTCAAGGGTAGCGGATCCATTTGTGCGGGACGCCAGATTGAGGCATCGGGTCTTCGCTTTGTACACTTTTTAGGCTTGGGGTGTCAAACAGGGCCGCGACCTGCGGGTGACTGGCGGCGAAGTTGGCCCGCAAATCTTCCCGGCTGGGGATGATCATTTGAGCGCCGGGTTGTAATAAATTGGGGTTGCCCTGAACAAAAGAACGGCTGTTGAGTTCCACAAAAGCTTTGCGGACCCACATTTCTTTGGATGGTAAACCGGGCCAGGTTCTTTTGATCAGGCTATCGAGCGTTTCGTTCGGTCGCAAACTCTCTTGGCGTCGCCCAGCCTGTGGGGCCGCTGTGGCCTCCGTCGCAGGCCGGGTCGGTGATGAGGCGTTGGCTCCGGGCGCGATTTGACGATCAATCAAATAACGTAAGGCGTCGGCCGGAAGCAGTGAGTCGGCACTGGCCATCCCATGCGTCAAGCTCAAGGCCAGGAGGAGAGTGGCAAATTTCATTCTATGGCTCCAATATCAAAGTGGCAATGCCACCCAATCACCCGGCCCAGGGTTTAGCGTGCCCGCCAAAGGCCTGAGCTCGGTTTGACGGCGGCCGACCCGGATCACCTCGGCAATGGCCAAGTCCTGGATGGATCCGGGCTCGAAAATTCTGGCAGGGATGCGGTTGGCATTGAGCACCAGCACCCGATCACCCACTTTTAACCCGTTGCCTATGCCCGCTTGCAAACTCCATCCCAGTGCTTTGGAAGGACTGACGCTGAATTGAACCACATCGCAAGACGAGCGCAAGGCCTGCGGGACCACCCAACGTGACAACTCAGGGGTGAGGTCTGCGATGAGGGTCTGGATCCAGCGCTCTGGCTGAATGCTGGTGACCTCAGCGGGTAAATTCAATACCAGACGGCGTTCCCATTCGGGGTTCAAAGGCATGTCAGGCGCGCTTTTGCGTCCATAGCGGGCGCGCAGGTGCCATTGGCGCGAGTGCCCACTGGGCAACCAGGAAGTCGCCGCCCCCACGTGGGATGGCGTGGCCTTTTGCTCCACGGGGGTGAGATGAACCTCCAAATACCAACCATTGATATTCTCACCCTGACCCAGCCAGGCCCTTTGGTAGGCATCAGTGGGCGAGACCGGCAATGCCTCTGTATTCCATCGCTGGCTGTCTTGTGCCAAGCGCATGAGTTGGGCTTGTATATGGCGCGCCAAAGTGGTGGCAGCGTACCTTTCCGGGCCTGGAAAACTGGGGTGCATGGTTGTGGTCACCGACAAGCTTTGCCGCCAATTCTGCGCCACGGGCTCACAACTTTCGCCTGGCCCCGAGAGTGCTGCCCTGACGCTCCAGGGCAGATCTTCCATGGAGACCTTGATTTTTGAGTCATAACCTTCCGGCATCATGTAAGACTCGACGCGAATGCCGCGTATTTTGGCATCGGTTTGAAAGTGGGCCGTCTCTTGCAATTGCCCTTTGCCATCGATCCAACCCATGGCATTCACCTTGGTGGTTCGCTCCATGACTGCTTCGATCAAGGCCTGACGGATGATGCGCAGTTGAGCCTCAGGATCGGGGGGAAGGCCTTGGGCGAGGGCCCCAAGGGACCATCCCAGGCAGCAGAGTATGGTGGTGAGAATTTTCATGGCATCAGCGACGACGGGCAGCCAACTGTTGCAGGTATAACAAGCGCAAGTCTCGAACCACGCTGATGTCAAGAGACAGTGTGGTTTCATAGGTGTCATCTCCCACTGGCGTGATGCTCACCAGT
>JBEBAJ010000309.1:0-2979 GCA_041158965.1 Pseudomonadota bacterium
ATGAACCATTGTGCCCAGTGCCATGGCTCAGATGCCCGGGGTTCGAAAGGCTTTCCTAATCTGACCGACAGCGACTGGCTGCATGGCGGCAGCCCGGACAAAATCAAAGAGACCCTGACCCTCGGACGTATGGGGGTCATGCCCCCGATGGCCGCCGTCGTCGGCAGCCCTGAAGACGTGAAAAACCTGGCTCACTTTGTCCTGAGCTTGTCCGGTAGCCCGCACGACAGTCTGCGCGCCGCACTGGGTAAGCCGAAGTTTGGCGCTTGCGCCGCCTGTCACGGCATCGATGGCAAGGGCAATCTGGCCGTGGGTGCGCCCAACCTGACCGATAAAGTGTGGTTGCATGGCTGGGGGGAAGAAGCCATTGTCGCCATGGTCAACAACGGCAAGTCCAACCAGATGCCAGCCCAAAAAGACCGCCTGACCGAGTCGCAAATCCATGTGCTGACGGCTTATGTCTGGGGCCTGTCCAACAAGTAATACCAAGCAGTATCAAGATGTCAGAAGAGTTGCGTCGCAAGACCATCCCCATTTTGCCCATGGAGGGTGATGGCGAGATGGTCTCGCTGTATGCGGCCAGTCAAAAAATCTACCCTCGCACCGTACAGGGCTTGTTTGCCCGCTGGCGCTGGTTTTTTGTGGTGCTGACCCAGTTGGTTTTTTATGGCTTGCCTTGGCTGGAATGGGGCCAACGGCAGGCGGTGCTGTTTGATTTGGGCTCTCGCCGGTTTTACATTTTTGGCTTGGTGCTCTATCCACAAGACTTTATTTATCTGACTGGCTTGTTGGTGATTTCGGCCTTGTCGCTTTTTTTGTTCACCGCAGTGGCCGGGCGTTTATGGTGCGGATATGCCTGTCCGCAAACGGTGTACAGCGAGATCTACATGTGGATTGAGCGCAAAGTCGAGGGGGATCGATCGGCCCGTATGCGCCTGGACGACGCCGATTTCTCGCTCGAAAAACTGGTCAAGAAATGGTACAAGCACATCCTGTGGATTGGCTTGTCGATCTGGACGGGCTTCACTTTTGTGGGTTATTTCACGCCCATCCGTGACTTGGGAATGGCGTTTTTTACCACCCAAATGGGGTCTTGGGAAATTTTCTGGGTCTTCTTCTACGGGTTTGCCACCTACGGCAATGCGGGGTTCATGCGCGAGCAGGTTTGCAAGTACATGTGCCCGTATGCACGCTTTCAAAGCGCCATGTTTGATCACGACACCTTGATCGTGACCTATGACTCCCGGCGCGGCGAACCGCGTGGCGCACGCCACCGAAGTGCCGACCCCAAAACCATGGGGCTGGGCGGCTGTGTGGACTGCACCTTGTGCGTACAGGTGTGCCCGACAGGCATCGACATCCGCAACGGCTTGCAGTACGAGTGCATCGGTTGTGGGGCTTGCATCGATGTATGCGACACCGTCATGGATAAATTGTCTTACCCGCGCGGCCTGATCAAATACACCACGCAAAACGCCATCAAGAACCTCTGGACTGCCAGACAGACCTGGAAGCGGGTTTTGCGACCGAGGGTCATGGTCTACACCGCCATCTTGTCGGTCTTGTGTGTGGCCCTGCTGGTGAGCCTGAGTTTGCGCCATACGCTCAAAGTGGACGTGATCCGAGACCGCGCATCGCTGGCCCGGATCACTGAATATGGCACCATTGAAAACATCTATCGCTTTCAATTCATGAATGCGACCGAAAAAGAGCAGACCTACAAGGTTTCGGTATCCGGCTTGGAGGGGATTTTGGTGCGAAACTTGCCCTTGGTGCAGGTCGGACCCGCCGAATCGCGCTGGGTGGTTGTGCACGCGGAGATTCCCTATGGGTCGGCCAGTGCAGGCTCACACAAAATTGTGTTCATGATCGAGTCTGAAGACGGGCCAGCCTCAATCCAGGAAAAATCCGTCTTTTTGGTGCCAAGATGAATACACAGAACGCTGCTGAGACCTCGAAGCCGTGGTATCGCCACGGCATGGTCTGGATGCTGATCGCGGGGCCGGCGCTGGTGGTGGTGGCTGGCGTGTTCACAGCCTTTATTGCCATGCGATCAGCAGACCCTGTGCTTGCCAATGACGCCTACGAATATGGCCAAAAGAGTGAGGGGCAGACACAGCGCAATTTGCTTCCCGCGCAAAGGGCTCGCAACCACGCGGCCACGCCCGAAGATGCCCCGATCAAATAAAACCCGAAGAGGTTTTTAAAAAAAGGAGAGCGAGACATGCTGCAACAAAGACTGATGTGGATTTTGTGGCCGGCCTTCTTGGTGGCGGGGGTGTTGGAGATGGGCATTTTTGCCATGTTCGACCCGCATGATATGCATTGGTATGGCCAACCGATTGAGGCCTCAAGGCAAACCGTTTACACCTTGTCTTTTTTTGCCTTATGGGCGATCACGGCCTGCGCCAGTGCCCTGACTTGCTTGCTGAGCCAGTCACCCTTTGAGGTCAACCGATGCCCTTTGCCTGCCAACGATCGGCCCGATGGCTGCCCCAAGCAGGGCTGCGGCCACAGCGCCTGATCAGTGGGTCGTGCAGGTCTGTGGGTTGACGATCATTTTGAGCGCATCGGCATTCATAATGCGCACATGGCGCTGCTTGACTTCGACAATGCCGTCTTCGACAAACTTTGAGAAAGTGCGGCTGACTGTTTCCAGTTTCAGGCCCAGATAGCTGCCGATTTCTTCTCGTGTCATGCGCAAGACCAGCTCTGACTGGCTGAAGCCGCGCGCATGCAGGCGTTGCACCAGGTTGAGCAAGAAGGCCGCCAGCCGTTCTTCAGCCCGCATGCTGCCCAGGAGCAACATGACGCCATGCTCGCGAACGATCTCACGGCTCATGATTTTGTGCACATGCGATTGCAGGGCTGTGACCTCGCGCGAGATGCTCTCGATTTTGTCAAAGGGCATGACGCAGACTTCGGCGTCTTCTATGGCCACAGCGTCACAGGTGTGCTGATCGTTCACGATGCCGTCCA
>JBEBAJ010000310.1:0-5633 GCA_041158965.1 Pseudomonadota bacterium
TTTGCAAACCCAGGTAATCAAACTTCAGGTCCCGCTCGGGCTTGAGGGCCGCGCCCAGTCGTTGCAGGTCAAATTGCAGCAACTCTTCGTCAAGCAGGCCGTTTTCAACCCCACGCTTGATCGCCTGGGGGAAATAATCGGGGTACTGTTGCGACAGCTCGGCCGAAGTGACATCGGCCTGCAACACCTCTTTGGCGATGGTGTGCATCAGCAGTCGCGCCGTCACATAGGTGTAGTCGGGGTCTTTTTCGATCAGGGTGCGCGCGGCCAGGATGGTGGCTTTGTACACCTCTTCCAGTGGCACGCCGTCGTAGAGGTTGCGCAGCGTTTCACTGAAAATGGGCTCGGGCTTCACATCGGCACTCAGCCCCTGGCAGGCGGCGGCAATGCGCTCGCGCAAAGCCCCCACATCCAGCGCCATGCGCCGGCCGCCATCGACCACATGCAACTCGGGGGCGGCCGGGGCCTGGGGCTCTTTTTGGGCGGCCCGCTCTTGGGCCCGGCGCTCACGGTACAGCACATAGGCGCGGGCCACTTCGTGGTGGCTGCCCCGCATCAGGCCCAACTCGACCTGGTCTTGCACATCTTCGATGTGGAAAGTGCCGCCACCCGGGCGCGAACGCAACATGGCTCGCACGACATTCTGGGTCAGGGCATCCACTGTTTCGCGCACACTGGCCGATGCGGCCCCCTGCGTGCCATGCACCGCCAGAAAGGCCTTCATCATGGCCACCGCGATTTTGGCCGGCTCAAAAGGGACCACCGCGCCGTTGCGACGGATGATCTGGTAGTGGGCCAAAGCTTGGGCCACAGGGGTGTCTTTTGCGGTGGGGTTGAGCGGTTGGAAAGGTGTCGAGGCTGAAACGGTGCCGACGGTCGATTGCATGGATTCGGTGTCCTTTTTTGTATGACGTTTTGGTGTTGCTAGGGTGATGCGTCTGCGCCCCAATGGAGGTGGGCGTTTGGTTAAGTCACACTATATCTGGGGTTTGAAGTGATTTCAATACACCATAGGTAGTGTATCCGTGAAGCGACAAGCCCGTGTGCCCCGGGGCCAAAAAAAGGTGTGACTGCACATCATCTGAAGAATCGCGACCAGCCCTGATTTTTTCAGGCCATCCAATTAAAACGGCAAAGAATACGCGGTTTGTGAGCGGTTTTGGTGCTGCGTGGCTCATGGATACTGGGTGAGCGTGTCTGCGACACACTCACTGCCACACATCAAAATTCACCTGATGAAATTCAGGCCTTGCGCTCGGGAAAATACCGATCCGGCCATGCCAGAGACTGGCGTAACAAGGCCCAGTCAAAACCCGGGCCTGGGTCTTTTTTTCGCCCGGGGGCCACATGCTCGTGCCCCGCAACATATGCAATAGGGTAGCGTTGCGCAAGGGCGGCGCACAAGGCCGAGAGCGTTTCATATTGCAAGGGCTCAAAACATTCACCCTCCAAACCCTCCAGTTCAATGCCGATCGAGTCGTCATTGCATTGGTCACGGCCCCGGTATTGGGACACCCCGGCATGCCAGGCGCGCTGATCGGCATCGACGAACTGCCACAACTCACCGCCCCGCCGGATCAGGAAATGCGCCGAAACCTGCAAGCCCCGAATTTGCTGGAAATAGGGGTGGGCGTCGAAATCGAGCCGGTTGGTGAACAAATCGGCAATCTGCGTCCCCCCGTACTCTCCGGGCGGCAAGCTGATGGAATGGATCACGATCAGGTCAGTGGGGTGCGTGCCTGGCCGCGGGCCAAAGTTGGGCGAAGGACAAGCACGCGCATGGCGATACCAACCCCCACGCCAAAGCACATCCTCAACGCTCTTGTCGATCACGATGCGCCTCGCTGCAATAGTGGCCTTCGCGCCCGGCGATGGCATCTTGCCGGGGCAAGTGCAAGCCGCATACGGGGCAATTCACCATCACCTGCGGCACCCCCGTCGGCCCGGAGGGGGGCGGCGACTGTGGTCGGCTGAAGCGGGTGTTCTTCTGGCGCCACCACCACCAGAACCCGGCCAGCACCAGCAACCAAATGAGGTACTTCATGCCCCGCCTCGACCCAGCAAGACTTCCATGACAAAGCGCGAGCCCGCGTACGATAAAAGCAAAAGGGCGGTGCCTGCATACAGCACCCGCAACGCTTTTTTACCGCGCCAACCCAGCCTGAACCGGGCCCACAGCAAAGCCGCAAATGTCAACCAAGACAAAAGCGCAAAGACCGTCTTGTGGTCCCATCTCCAGGCATGCCCTGCGCCATAGAGCTGTTCGCCAAACACCATCCCCATGGCCAACGTGGCAGTGAGCAGGGCAAAACCGCCATAGACCAAACGGAAAGTCAGCCGCTCCAGCACCAAAAGGGGCAAGGTGCCCTGCACCTCCACCGCCTGCCGGATCAGCCTCTCGGTGCGTGTCATCAGTATGGCGTGTACCACGGCAGCGGCAAACAACCCGTAAGAGGCGATGCCAAACACCAGATGCAATGACAACCACGCAGAGGCCTGCAAATGCATGGGTTGACCAGGAAACCACATGGCCAACGCCACGGTAAAGCCCCCCAGTGCGGTCAAAATCATGCGCCCCCCACCTTGTGGAAACCAATGCCGCTCCAGGGTATAAAAAGTCAGCACCAGCCAGGCCGTGGCCGACAAGGCCGGGGCAAACCCAAAGCGGGGCACCCCTTCTTCGCCGGCAAGACTGCCCCACACCGCCAAGGCGTGCAAAACCCAGGCGGCGGTCAACAGTCGCTGGCTGATGGTCTCACCCCATGCGCCGCCGCGCCAGGCGATCAAGGCATAAACCGCCATGGCGGCCCAACTGGCCAGCCAACCCAGCCAAGGTTCGGTGGTTAGAATCATGACCACAGTTTAGCGTCTTATGGCATCAGCACTCTCCGAAAAGCTCTCCGGCCTGGTCAAAAAAATCAGCGGGCAGGCGCGCATCACCGAATCCAACGTCGATGGCGCGGGTCAAAGACAAAGCGCTGGGCCAGGAGGTGTTGGGCTCACTCACCCCCGGGCAAGCACTGGTGGGCATCGTCCAGCGGGAGTTGGCCTCCACCATGGGCGACGGGGTTTCCGACCTCAACCTGGCCACCCAACCCCCGGCGGTGATTTTGATGGCTGGCTTGCAAGGCGCTGGTAAAACCACCACCACGGCCAAATTGGCCCGCCACCTCATCGGCCAACGCAAAAAGAAGGTGCTGACCGTCTCGGCCGACGTCTATCGGCCTGCGGCCATTGAGCAGCTCAAAACCGTGACCGCACAAGCCGGCGCCGAATGGTTCCCCAGCGAAGCCGGCCAAAACCCGCTGGACATCGCCCGCGCGGCCCTGGACCATGCCAAACGACATTATTTCGATGTCTTGCTGGTCGACACGGCGGGGCGGCTGGCCATTGACGAGGCCCTGATGCGCGAAATTCGCGAATTGCATCAGGCCCTCAACCCGGTCGAAACCCTGTTCGTGGTCGACGCCATGCAGGGTCAAGACGCCATCAACACTGCCCGGGCTTTCAAAGACGCCTTGCCTCTGACGGGCATCGTGCTGACCAAAACCGACGGCGATTCTCGCGGGGGCGCGGCGCTATCGGTCAGGCAAGTCACGGGTGCACCCCTGAAATTTGCCGGCACCAGTGAAAAAATCGACGGACTGGAAGTCTTCGATGCCGAACGCCATGCCGGGCGGGTGCTGGGCATGGGCGACATTGTCGCCCTGGTTGAGCAGGTCACCGCAAATGTCGATCTGCAAGCGGCGCAAAAATTGGCGGCCAAAGTCAAGAGCGGCGAGGGCTTTGACCTGAATGACTTTCTGGCCCAAATCCAGCAAATGCGACAAATGGGCGGGCTCAGCAGCTTGATGGACAAACTGCCTTCTCAGTTGGCGGGCAAAGCCAAAGAAGGCGACCTGCAACGGGCCGAAAAAGACATCGTGCGCAAGCAAGGCATCATCCACAGCATGACCGCCGCCGAACGCGCCCGCCCCGAAATCATCAAAGCCACCCGCAAACGCCGCATCGCTCAAGGCGCTGGCGTGCAAGTCCAAGACGTCAACCGCCTGCTCAATGAGTTTGGCCAGATGCAGGACATGATGAAAAAAATGCGCGGCGGCGGGCTGATGAAAATGATGAAGCGCATGGGCGCCCTCAAAGGCGGCTTCCCCGGCATGCCTCGCTGACCTCAGAAGTTGGAACCAGGCTTATTGGGGGTCAGCCCCCTATTTCTGCTCGACCTCGCCACGCAAGGAGTGAGGCAAAGCCGAGGTGATGCGCACCTCCATCATTTGGCCCACCAGGCGCTGGCCAAGGGGTCCGCCGTCAAAGTTGACGATGCGATTGCACTCGGTGCGGCCCATGAGTTCTGCGGCATTTTTGCGCGACGGCCCTTCAACCAAAATGCGCTGTACAGTGCCGACCCGGCTGGCGCTGATGGCGCGGACATTCGCCTCGATCACCGCCTGCAGATGTTGTAAGCGCTTGAGCTTGACCGTTTGGGGGGTGTCGTCGGCCAAATTGGCCGCCGGCGTGCCAGGGCGCGGGCTGAACACAAAACTGAACGAGGCGTCAAAACCGACGTCTTCAATCAACTTCATCATCTTTTCAAAATCGGCCTCGGTCTCGCCCGGAAAACCCACGATGAAATCGGAACTCAATGACAATTCAGGGCGCACGGCACGCAAACGCCGGATGATGTTCTTGTACTCCATGGCGGTGTATCCCCGCTTCATGGCCATGAGGATACGGTCGCTGCCATGCTGCACCGGCAAATGCAAATGGTTGACCAATTGCGGCACCTTGGCATAGGCCTCGATGAGACGCTGTGTGAATTCGTTGGGGTGGCTGGTGGTGTAGCGGATGCGTTCGATGCCGGGCATGTCGGCCACGTATTCGAGCAAAAGGGCAAAGTCGGCCATCTCGGCGGTACCGCCCATGGCCCCGCGGTAAGCGTTCACATTCTGGCCGAGTAAAGTGATTTCTTTCACGCCCTGAGTCGCCAGCCCGGCGACTTCGGTCAACACATCGTCCAATGGCCGGCTGACCTCTTCGCCCCGGGTGTAGGGCACGACGCAATACGAGCAGTACTTCGAGCACCCCTCCATGATGCTGACGAATGCACTCGCCCCTTCGACTCGGGCCGGGGGCAAGTGGTCAAATTTTTCGATTTCAGGAAAACTGATGTCCACCTGAGGGGTCTGGCTCGATTCACGTTGGTCGAGCAATTCGGGCAGCCGATGCAGGGTTTGCGGCCCGAACACCACATCCACATAAGGGGCGCGTTCAATAATGGCTGCGCCTTCCTGGCTGGCGACACAACCGCCGACGGCGATCTTCACCCCGCGTTGCTTGAGGTGTTTGACCCGCCCCAGGTCAGAAAAGACTTTCTCCTGAGCCTTCTCGCGCACCGAGCAGGTATTGAACAGAATCAGGTCGGCCTGTTCGGGGTCATCGGTTTTTTCATAGCCTTGGGCCGCCCCCAAGACATCGGCCATCTTGTCCGAGTCGTACTCGTTCATTTGACAACCAAAGGTTTTGATGTAGACCTTGCGGCCAGCAGATTCGACTTTGCGGTTCATGGTGTGGATCCAGAGGCAAAAACCGATATTATCGGCCCTTCAGGGAAGCCCCGCACAAGCCCATGTGTG
>JBEBAJ010000311.1:0-2919 GCA_041158965.1 Pseudomonadota bacterium
AAAGGGTGAGGGTGGCGCATTTGTGCAGGGCGGGGCCATCGCCCCTGGTGGCCGTTTGGCCGTCAATACCAATGGCGGGGGCTTGTCTTGTGTGCACCCGGGCATGTATGGCATTTTTTGTCTGATTGAAGCGGTGCGCCAATTGCGCGGCGAGTGTGGCCCACGCCAGGTCGCTGGCGCAAACACCGCATTGGTGAATGGCAATGGGGGCACCTTGTCCAGCCAGTCCACGGCGGTGCTGGGCACAGAATCGACGATCTGAAGGTCGGCCTACTGACCTTTATTCACGCTTTGCCATGCTTCAAAGTCAACAGATTCATCCTTTAGTCACCTTGGGATGAAACGACGCATGGGGTTTTGCAGAGCTTCCGTAGATACAACCGGGTCATGCGCCCCGACCTAAAATGGGCATATGCAAGACGTCAGACACCTGGACCCAGACCTGTTGCCCCAATTGCAACAATGGAGCGGTCGCACCGAAACCCTGAGCGACCTGATCACCCCGGCCCCATTGCGGGCGATGGCGGCGACGCTTGATCGCAATGACCCCGATCCTCAGACTGGAACGCCATTGCCTTTTTTGTGGCACTGGCTTTTTTTTCTGCCTCACCATCGCCAGAGTGAAATCGGGCCTGATGGTCATGCTAAGCGCGGGGGCTTTCTGCCGCCCGTGCCGCTGCCCCGGCGCATGTGGGCCGGAGGCCGCCTGAGTTGGCAAGCCGACAACCCCTTGCGTGTGGGCGACGAGGTGCATCGCCTATCGACCATCCGATCGGTGACCCACAAGTCGGGACGCACAGGTGATTTATTGTTTGTGCTGGTGCAGCATGAGGTCAGCAATGGCCGGGGCCTGTCCCTGACCGAAGAGCACGATATTGTGTATCGCGCGGCCGCCCAAGCCAGTGACCCAGTGCCTGCCCCCACCCCAGCCGAGACGGGCGCTGCATGGCAGCGTGAGGTCACCCCCGACGATGTGCTGCTGTTTCGTTACTCGGCCCTGACCTTCAATGGGCATCGAATCCACTACGACCGCCGCTATGTGACCGAGGTTGAGGGCTACCCCGGCCTGATCGTGCACGGCCCGCTGATTGCCAGCCTGTTGATGGATTTGTTGCGCCGCCACGCCCCCGATGCGTTTGTGACTCGCTTTGAATTCAAGGCGGTGCGCCCCACCTTTGACCTTCACCCTTTCCGATTGAATGGCCAACCCAGCCCCGATGGCAAAACCGTTCGCCTGTGGGCGCAAGATATGGGCGGTTGGCTGACCATGCAAGCGACCGCCACCCTGGCCTGAAATTTTTGAACCAAGATGAAACACAACCCCGACGCTTACCAGGATATCCGCGACGCCGTGCGCGATTTGTGCCAACAATTTCCCGACGAATACCACCGCAAAGTGGATGAGCAGCGCGCTTACCCCGAAGAGTTTGTGGATGCCCTCACCAAGGCCGGCTGGATGGCCGCCCTGATCCCGCAGGAATACGGTGGTTCGGGTTTGGGCCTGACGGAAGCCTCGGTCATCATGGAGGAAATCAATCGCAGCGGTGGCAACTCGGGGGCCTGCCATGGCCAGATGTACAACATGGGCACCCTGTTGCGACATGGCTCGAGAGCGCAAAAAGATTTTTATTTGCCCAAGATCGCCAGTGGCGAGTGGCGCTTGCAATCGATGGGGGTCACCGAGCCCACGACCGGCACCGACACCACCAAGATCAAGACCACTGCCGTTAAAAAAGGTGACCGCTATGTGGTGAACGGCCAGAAGGTCTGGATCTCGCGCGTGCAGCACTCTGACTGGATGATTCTGCTGGCACGCACCACGCCTCTGGCCGAGGTACAGCGCAAATCGGAGGGCATGTCGATCTTCATGGTCGATCTGAAGCAAGCGGTCGGCAAGGGCCTGACCGTGCGCCCCATACCCAATATGGTCAACCATGAGACCAACGAGTTGTTTTTCGAAAACCTGGAGATTCCTGCCGAGAACCTGATCGGTCAGGAAGGCCAAGGCTTCAAATACATCCTCGACGGACTCAATGCCGAGCGCACCCTGATCGCCGCCGAGTGCATCGGCGACGGCTACTGGTTCATAGACCGCGTGGCCAAATACGCCAGAGAGAGGGTGGTGTTTGGCCGCCCCATCGGGCAAAACCAGGGTGTTCAATTCCCCATCGCCGACGCTTACATCGAGGTCGAGGCGGCCAACCTGATGCGCTTCAAGGCCTGCCAATTGTTCGACGACCACCAACCCTGCGGGGCAGAGGCCAATATGGCCAAGTACCTGGCCGCCAAAGCCTCATGGGAGGCAGCCAATGTCTGCATTCAGTACCACGGCGGTTTTGGTTTTGCCTGCGAGTACGACGTCGAGCGCAAGTTTCGCGAGACTCGCCTCTATCAGGTGGCACCGATTTCGACCAACCTGATTTATTCGTACATTGCCGAGCATGTGCTGGGCTTGCCGCGATCTTTCTGAGGACTGCACATGACCCGACCGCTCGATGGCATCACTGTGGTCTCGTTGGAGCACGCGATTGCCGCGCCTTTTTGCACCCGCCAGCTGGCCGATTTGGGTGCCCGGGTGATCAAAGTCGAGCGCCCCGGCGTGGGTGACTTTGCACGTGCCTATGACACCCGGGTCAATGGTGAGTCTTCGCATTTTGTCTGGACCAACCGATCCAAAGAAAGCTTGACCCTGGACCTGAAAAATCCGCAGGCTCTTGATGCCCTGATGCGGTTGCTTGAGCGTGCCGATGTGCTGGTGCAAAACCTGGCGCCGGGGGCCGCTGCCCGCATGGGCTTGTCTTTCGAGGCCTTGCAGGCCCGCTTGCCGCGCTTGATCGTGTGTGACATATCGGGTTATGGCGACGATGGCCCCTATCGCGACAAAAAAGCCTACGATCTGCTGATTCAGAGCGAGGCGGG
>JBEBAJ010000312.1:0-2913 GCA_041158965.1 Pseudomonadota bacterium
CAGCCGCGCGACTTCGACACCCGACTGGCCAAGGCCCGCTTGCTCATGGCCGCAGGCCAATGGGAGCTCACCATGGACGAGCTGCTGGAAATCATCATGCGCGACAAGGCCTGGTCAGACGAGTTGCCGCGCCGCATCTATATTGGTATTTTGGAATTGCTCTCGCCGCCCAAGCCCAAAGCCGACCCGGCGGACAAAACGCCCGCTGGCGGCATCGAGATCGCTGGCAAGGCCGTCGCCCAGCAAGACCCGCAGGCCGAGCTGGTGTCGCGTTATCGGCGCAAACTCAGCATGGCTTTGAACTGATCGCAGAGGTCGGCTGGCCCCGGTAGTCGGTCCAGGTCTGGCGCGTGAAGTCATACAGCTTGCACTTGCGCGCCGTGTCAAAGTACCAGCGCCATGAAAAGCGCTGAATGATGATGCGACCGGGCAGCATTTCTTCCAGTTTCGACTGCGCCTGTTTCAGCTTGTACAGGGGAATGCTCATGTCCACATGGTGCGCCGTGTGTTCCATGATGTGGTGCATCATGGCCCCGACATTGAACGGAAAAGTCAGGTGCACCGTGGTCGACACAAAAGGCTGGGCCTTCGACCAGGCCGCACGGTCGTTGTGCCAGCACACCCGCTCATGGGTGTGATGCACATACACCACAAAACCGATCATCGCGCACCAAAACAGGAAGGGCACGCCAAAGCCGCAGGCCCAAATCAGCCACAGCGACTGATTGGTAGCCACGCTGGCCCAGGCCAAAGCGCCCAGCCACAACACGGCGAACGTGCTGACCAACAGATTGTCCAGCCAGAAAATACGGCGCCGGGTGGGCATGTGTTTGGCCGATGGAAAGAACATCCGCTTCCACCAGATCTCCACCATGTAATAAAAGCCGGGGGCCCAGCCGCTGCGGTACACGCGGTCCATCAGACGCCCCATGGGGCCCAGTGCCTCATATTCCTCGCGGGTCAGGGGGGCCCACACAAAATCAAAACCCTTGAGGTTGGTATAGCCGTGGTGCACGACATTGTGTCCCACGTCCCAAAGGCTATAAGGCGTCAGTGAAGGCAAAAATGCGATCCGTCCCAGCCATTTGTTCAGGCCCCGATGCGGGGTCAGGCTCTGGTGGCAGCCATCGTGGCCGATGATGAACAGGCGCCCAATCACAAACCCTGCGGCCAGGCCGCACAACAGCTTGAGCCACCAGGCGTCAAAGTAGACCGTACCGGCCAATAAGCCAAACCAGAGCGAGAAATCGAGGGCCATCAGCCCGATGGCATGTCGCACCGTGCGCTCAGACAATGGCAGCAGCCATTCGCGGATGATTTTTCGATGAGGAAGGGGTTGTTCAGGGGCAAGGGGTTGATCGATGACGCTCATGAAGGTGCTCGGGTCGGGCGGCAACGCCCAGTATTTGACTGATTCCTTCAGGATTATCGCCAAAATTGACGACAGGCGGGTGTCTGCAAGCCCCCTTTTTGACCCAGGTCAGTGGCTACCCCCCTTCACCAGGCCACCGGCAGGGGTGGGTGCAAGACCAAAGTGCGGTCTTCGCGGCGCGAAATGTACTGGCCTTTCTCCAGGTCTTTGAGCAGGCGGCTCACCATCTCGCGGCTGCAGCCCAGCCGGTTCGCGATTTCCTGATGGGTGACCCGATCGGAGATGTGCATCGTTTGCGAGCTGGTCTTATCTGCGAGTGAAACCAGCAACTCCACCATGCGGGTGTAGATGTCGTTGAACAGGGTCTGCGCCATCAGCTGCGTGTTTTGCCGGTTGCGCTGATTGGCGGTATGGGTGAGCAACTCTTGCAGCTCCGCGTCGAGCGAGCGCTGCTCATTCAACTCGGCTTGCGCCACCATGGCGCATAGCGTGGGCTCCACCGTGCACACCGAGGCGCTGCGGGGCCCGCCATACATGCCGATCTCGCCAAAAATGTCGCCAGATTGCAACACCGCCAGCGTCAGACGCCGTTCTTTGCGGCCATTTGAGTGGATATAGGCCTCCAGTCGGCCATCGAGCACCACAAACACCTCGTTACCGCTTTGGCCTTGCGTGATGACTTGGGTATTGGACTTGTAGTGGATCAATTGCCCCCGTCTCGCCAGCCCGCGCAAGCTTTTGTGGGGCAGGTAACGCAGGTGCGCCTCAGCTTTGAAAAAAGGAATGGTCTGCATTTGGCTCTCCGACAATGTTTAAAAACAAATTGTGCTATTTTTAAAGACGATTTCAATGCCAATGGGCTATTTCGTGCATATTTACGAGGCTTGCCAAAATTCAGCCAAATGTGAGAATGGCGGCATGAAAGCCACCCCACCTGCCGCCCATCGCTCTACCAAAATCGTGGTCACCCTGGGGCCTGCGTCCAGCGCCCCCGACCTGCTCGAAGCCATGATCCGCGCCGGCGTGAATGTGGTGCGCCTCAATTTCAGCCACGGTTCGGCGCAAGACCACATCGAGCGGGCCCGACTGGTGCGCGAAGCCGCCCAGCGTGCGGGCCGCGAAGTGGCCATCATGGCCGACTTGCAAGGCCCCAAGATCCGCGTGGGCCGCTTTGCCCAGGGCAAAGTCCAACTCCAAGCGGGTCAACCATTTGTCCTCGATGCCCTGCGCAGCGAAGCCGGCGACGAACACGGCGTGGGGCTCGACTACAAAGAGCTGCCTCGCGACGTTGTGCCCGGCGACACCTTGCTCCTCAACGACGGCCTGATCGTGCTCGAAGTCACCCAGGTCCAAGGCGAGCAGGTGCACACCTTGGTCAAGGTCGGCGGCGAGTTGTCCAACAATAAAGGCATCAACAAAAAGGGCGGCGGCTTGACCGCGCCGGCCCTGACGGCCAAAGACATGGAGGACATCAAGGTCGCCATGTCCTTTCAAGCCGACTATCTGGCCATCAGCTTCCCGAAAAACGCCACCGACATGGA
>JBEBAJ010000313.1:0-2912 GCA_041158965.1 Pseudomonadota bacterium
CGATGGCAAGGCTGCCGCAGCCCCTGCATCGGCCCCTGCAGCGGCGCCCGCCGCCGTGGCTGCCCCCGCTGCCTCTGCAACTGCATCGAACACCAAGGCAGGCGTCGCCATGCCGGCGGCGGCCAAGCTGATGGCCGACAACCAGCTGGCCGCCGGTTCGGTGGCAGGCACCGGCAAAGATGGACGCGTGACCAAGGGCGATGTGCTGGCCGCTGTGTCTGGCGGCGCCAGCACGGCGCCTACCGTCAGCATCCCCACCGGCGCACCCACCAGCGCCCTGCCTCAGGTCAGCGCACCCAGCGTCAGCCTTGGTGAGCGCCCCGAGCAACGCGTACCCATGAGCCGACTGCGCGCCCGCGTGGCCGAGCGGCTCTTGCAATCGCAGTCGACCAATGCGATTTTGACCACCTTCAACGAGGTCAATATGGCCCCGGTCATGGAAATGCGCAAGCGCTTCCAGGACAAGTTTGAAAAAGAGCACGGCGTCAAACTGGGTTTCATGAGCTTTTTTGTCAAAGCCGCTGTCCATGCCCTCAAGAAGTACCCGGTGCTCAATGCCTCGGTGGACGGCAACGACATCGTCTACCACGGTTACTTTGACATCGGCATCGCGGTCGGTTCGCCCCGTGGCCTGGTGGTGCCGATTTTGCGCAACGCCGACCAGATGACCTTTGCCGACATCGAAAAGAAGATCGCTGAATTCGGTGTGAAAGCCCGAGACGGCAAGCTGGGCATCGAAGACATGACAGGCGGCACGTTCTCGATCTCCAACGGCGGCGTGTTTGGCTCGATGCTCTCCACCCCCATCATCAACCCGCCGCAGTCGGCGATTTTGGGCGTGCACGCGACCAAAGACCGCGCGGTGGTCGAAAACGGCCAAGTGGTCGTGCGCCCCATCAACTATTTGGCCATGTCGTATGACCACCGCATCATCGATGGCCGCGAAGCCGTGCTGGGGCTGGTCGCCATGAAGGAAGCGCTGGAAGATCCCTCGCGCCTGTTGTTTGACATCTGAAGCGAGAGAACATGAGCACATCTTTTGACGTCATCGTGATTGGTGGTGGCCCCGGTGGCTATATTGCCGCCATCCGCGCCGCCCAATTGGGTAAAAACGTGGCCTGCATCGACGAGTGGAAGAACGCCTCCGGTGGCCCGGCGCCGGGCGGGACTTGCACCAATGTCGGTTGCATTCCCTCCAAAGCCTTGTTGCAGTCGTCCGAACATTTCGAGCACGCCAACCACCACTTTGCCGACCACGGCATCAGTGCCAAAGACATCAAGATCGATGTCGGCACCATGATTGGCCGCAAGGACCAGGTGGTCAAGCAAAACAACGACGGCATTTTGTACCTGTTCAAAAAGAACAAGGTGTCGTTTTTTCATGGCCGTGGCTCATTTGCCGGTAAAACCGATGCAGGCTTTCAGATTGAGGTGGCCGGCAAAGACACCCAGGTCTTGACCGGCCAGCAGGTGATCGTGGCCACCGGTTCCAGCGCCCGGGCCTTGCCCGGCGTGCCCTTTGACGAGGACAAGGTGCTGTCCAACGATGGCGCGCTGCGCATCAGTGCGGTGCCTAAAAAACTGGCCGTGATCGGCTCGGGCGTGATCGGCCTCGAGATGGGCTCGGTCTGGCGGCGTCTGGGCGCGGAAGTGACCATTTTGGAGGGCTTGCCCACGTTTTTAGGGGCGGCTGACGAGCAAATTGCCAAGGAAGCCAAGAAAGCCTTCGACAAGCAGGGGCTGCGCATCGAGCTGGGCGTCAAGGTCGGC
Organism: Pseudomonadota bacterium; assembly: GCA_041158965.1. Taxonomy (GTDB): domain Bacteria; phylum Pseudomonadota; class Gammaproteobacteria; order Burkholderiales; family Burkholderiaceae_C; genus Limnohabitans. The sequence continues at coordinate 1,771 of JBEBAJ010000313.1, forward strand.
GAGGTCACGAGCGGCAAAAAAGGCATATCGATCGCCTACACCAACACCAAAGGTGAAGCCCAGACGCTGGACGCCGACAAGCTGATCGTCTCCATCGGTCGCGTGCCGCACACCGTGGGCTTGCAGCCCGAGGCGGTGGGCCTGCAACTCGATGAGCGTGGCGCCATCGTGGTCGACGGCGACTGCCGAACCAATGTGCCCGGCATCTGGGCCGTGGGCGACGTGGTGCGCGGCCCCATGCTGGCGCACAAGGCCGAGGAAGAGGGCGTGGCCGTGGCCGAGCGCATCGCCGGCCAGCACGGACACGTTAACTTCAATACCATTCCTTGGGTCATCTACACCAGCCCCGAAATCGCCTGGGTTGGCCGCACCGAGCAGCAACTCAAGGCCGACGGCGTGGCTTACAAGGCGGGGACTTTTCCCTTCCTGGCCAACGGGCGTGCCCGTGCGCTGGGCGACACCACCGGCATGGTCAAGTTTTTGGCCGATGCCAAAACCGATGAGATTTTAGGCGTGCACATCGTGGGACCGATGGCCAGCGAGTTGATTGCCGAGGCGGTGGTGGCCATGGAATTCAAGGCCAGCGCAGAAGACATCGCTCGGATCTGCCATGCCCATCCTTCGCTGTCTGAGGCCACCAAAGAGGCGGCTCTTGCGGTCGATAAGCGCACACTGAACTTCTGATCTGTCGCACGCATGACCCGGGCCTGTGGAGCGCGACTCAACAGGCCCTTTTTGTCGCGACCATGGGACCTCTGGTGTGCATGGTCTTGTGACACATGGCCCCGGGCCATGCATGGGTCTGAGGCACAATTGTGGCCATGTCTGTCACAGCCACTTACGAACAAGAACTGAAGGCCAGGGGCTTTCACAGCGACCCCGCCCAGCGGGCCGCTGTGGCGGCCCTTGAGCGCTGCGCCCAGGAGTGGGCGGTGTACAAAAACAAACGGGCCAATCGCCTCAAGAAGATCATCAATCACCCCGACATTCCGCGCGGGGTGTATATGTATGGCGGGGTCGGGCGCGGCAAAAGTTTTCTGATGGATTGCTTTTTTTCCGCAGTGCCCATCGTGCGCAAAACCCGTTTGCATTTTCATGAATTCATGCGCGAAGTGCATCGTGAATTGCGCGTCTTGCAAGGC
>JBEBAJ010000314.1:0-2906 GCA_041158965.1 Pseudomonadota bacterium
TTTGGCCGCACACTCCTCGCCAAACGTGCCCATGCTGCGCCCCGGCTGATAGGCGTCTTCCAGCCCGTCCAACATCATGTGGTCATACACCTTCTCATGCCCCATCCGGTAACCGCCACGGCCCTTCAGCAACAAATAGGGCGCATTCGTCATGCTCTCCATGCCGCCCGCCACCACCACCTGGGCACTGCCTGCGCTCAGCATATCGTGGGCGAACATCGCCGCCCGCATCCCCGAGCCACACATCTTTGACAAAGTCACCGCGCCCGCCCCTTTGGGCAAACCGGCCTTGAACGCCGCCTGCCGTGCCGGGGCCTGGCCTTGCCCGGCCATCAGGCAATTGCCCATCAGCACCTCGTCCACCGCCCCGGCAGCCACACCGGCCCGCTCGATGGCCGCGCGTATCGCCACACCGCCCAAATCATGGGCCGCCAAAGCGGAAAAATCGCCCTGAAAACTGCCCATGGGCGTGCGGGCGGCACTCACAATCACAATCGCATCAGACATATCGTTTCCTTTCAAGTGGATGCAAGCGCGGCGCGCACATGTTGAAAGCGCCGCGAAGTTTCATAGGGGAACACATCGAGCATGTGTCCCGCCTTGATTCGCTCCTGGTGCCCGCGCCAAAAAGCCGGGTCCAGCAATTCTGCATGGTGCCGCATAAATATGTCACGCACCAAAGGGTGGCCCAACAAAAAGGGGCCGAACGTCTCCGGGAACACATCGTTCTTGGCCACGCTATACCAAACCTCGCCCGACATCTCGTCCTCTTCGTTGCGCGGCGGCGGCACACGCCTGAACTGACAATCGGTCACATACTCGATCTCGTCATAATCGTAAAACACCACCTTGCCATTGCGCGTGATGCCAAAATTTTTCCACAACATATCGCCCGGAAAAATATTCGCCGCCACCAAATCCTTGATGGCATTGCCATACTCAATCACCGCCCGCTCCAGCCGCGCTTGGCCCCGCTCATTGGCCATGTCCAGGGCCTCTTGCAAATAAATATTCAGCGGAATCATGCGCCGCTCAATATAAACGTGCTGCAAAATCACCTCGGTACCGCCGTCCGGCAGCTGTTCCAACTGCAACTGGCTGGGGGCAAACTTCTGAATCTCGGCCATCAACTCCTCGTCAAAGCGCTCCAGCGGAAACGCCACCTTGCTGTACTCCATCGTGTCAGCCATCCGGCCCACCCGGTCATGCTGCTTCACCAACAGGTACTTCCCCTTGATCTGCTCCCGGCTGGTGTCCTTTTGCGGCGGATAAAAATCCTTGATCACCTTGAACACATAAGGAAACGAAGGCAGGTGAAACACCAGCATCACCATGCCTTTAATGCCCGGCGCAATGCAAAACTTGTCCGTGCTGTGGCGCAAATGGTATAAAAAATCCCGATAAAAAAGCGTCTTGCCCTGCTTGGCCAGCCCCAGCGCGTTATAAATCTCCGCACGCGGCTTGCGCGGCATCATGCTGCGCAAAAATTGCACATACGCCGACGGTATCTCCATATCCACCATGAAATACGCCCGCGCAAAACTGAACAACATCAGCAAATCTTCCTCGCCGATCAGCGCCGCATCGATGCACAACTGGCCCTGCTCGTTGTACAAAATCGGCAATGCAAACGGCACCTCCCTAAAGCCATTGATCAGCTTGCCCACCGCATACGCCCCCTTGTTGCGGTAAAACAAACTCGTCAGGGCTTGAATCTGGAAGTTGGCCCGGCGCGGCACATCGCCCATGGCCTGCAACAACGCCTCTTCCACCTGGCCCACATCCTGCGCCAAATCGGCAAACGGGCACTGTAGGTCAAAATACAGCAACATCTCCCGCAAGCTCTCACGCAGCGGCGCGTCGCCCGGGTACCAGGCCTTGAAACTGGGCCGCGCCGTCGGCTCGCTGTTTTCTATGTACTCGGTGCTCACCGCAGGCCGCACAAAAATAAAGTCATTCTGGAAATAACTCCGGTCCAGAATCTTCGTGATCACCGAGTTAAAAAACGACTCCGCCAACTCCGGCTGAAAATGGTCCACCAACAAACCGATGTAATGCAACTTCACCTGATGCCACACCGCCATCGGTTGCCCGCTGGCCCCAAACTCCTGCTCCAGCCTTGCATGGCACTCCAGCACCCGCTGGTCATAAAACTCAATCCGCTCACGCTGCGCGCGCTGCTGCCCATGCCAGTCGCGCGCCTCAAAACGCACCTTCGCGCGGGCCGACTCGCTCTGAAACAACTGATAGTGCCGATGAAAGCCATCGAGCATCGCTTGCGCAATGTCAGGCGCCACCGAAGAATCCAGACGGGTCGGGCACATCCTGGCACCCTTCACCGCACGCGCGGGTAACGTTTAATGGCTTGGCGAAACACGTTCACCACCTCATCGCTGCGCCGCATGGTCACCCCCAGGTCCTTCACCAGGCCATCCGAGACCCCGTAAATCCAGCCATGCACCGCCACATTCTGGCCCCGCCCCCATGCGTCTTGCATCACATTGGACATCGCCACATTGCCCACCTGCTCAATCACATTCATCTCGCACAGCGTGTTTTCCATCTCCGCCTGCGGCAAATGGTTCAGCCGCTGGCGGTGGCGCAAATGCACATCCTGCACGTGGCGCAACCAGTTATCGGCCAAACCTATGCGCATCCCACGCGCAGCCGCCAATACCCCGCCGCAGCCGTAATGCCCCACCACAATAATATGCTCCACATGCAAGGCATCCACCGCATACTGAATGACCGACAGCGCATTCAGATCTGAATGCACCACCACATTGGCCACATTGCGGTGCACAAACACCTCGCCCGGGTCCAGCCCTGTGATCTGGTTGGCAGGCACCCGGCTGTCAGAGCAGCCTATCCAGAGGTATTTGGGCGATTGCTGCTGCGCCAAGCCC
>JBEBAJ010000315.1:0-2904 GCA_041158965.1 Pseudomonadota bacterium
AGCAACAACGTGATCCGAAAAATCAGCCCTGATGGCGAGGTCAGTACACTGGCTGGAGAAGGGAGCATCGGTTTAAGCAATGGCTCGGGTGCCACGGCGACTTTTAGCAACCCTTATGGGCTCGCCGTGGACAGCAGCGGATTCGTGTATGTGTCAGACCATAACAACGACTTGATCCGCAAGATCAGCCCTGAGGGTGTGGTCAGCACCTTGGCCGGGGCAGGGTTTGCAGGTTATGGGAATGGCGCGGGATCAAATGCGAGGTTTTATGGCCCTTCCGGTGTTGTCGTGGATTCCAGTGGTGATTTGTATGTGTCCGATTACCTCAACCGCCTGGTCCGCAAGGTCAGCAATGCGGGCGTGGTCTCCACTGTGGCCGGTGGGGCGGCACAACTGACGGGCTCCGCCGATGGCACGGGTGCAACGGCAAGTTTTTTCAACCCTGCGGGCATCGCCATGGACAGCAGCGGCCATTTGTATGTGGCAGATTCCTACAACCACAGAATTCGCAAAATCAGCCCTGAAGGCGTGGTCAGCACCCTGGCCGGGACGGTGGCCTGCTACAACAATTTTTTAGAAGGCACGGGCGCAACGGCGAAGTTTTACTTTCCCACTGGTGTCGCCGTAGACACCAGTGGCAATGTCTTTGTGGCCGATCAGCTCAACCACCGGATCCGCATGATCACTTCGGCGGGCGTGGTCAGCACCTTGGCTGGGGTGGGGTGGTCAGGTCATGCCGATGGCACGGGTGCAACCGCTAGATTCAACTACCCTTATGGCGTCGCGATCGACAACAGCGGCAATCTGTATGTGGCGGACAACACCAATAACCAGATTCGAAAAATCACCCTGCTTTATTGACTTAATTTGGGGTCATGAATTGGGGTCTGACCCCAATTTCTGAGACCCCAATTTCTGCAAATGCGCCTGTGCACGGGCCAAAGCAGCTTCAATGATGGCGCGTTTGCGCTCGCTTTGCGACTGCGCCGCATCGGGGTCAGCAGGCATATGGGTCTGTTCGGCCAAATGATCCAGTTTGTCTTGGGCCTGTTGCAAGTGACGGCGGGTCTGGTTTTCACTGCGTTGCGCCAGTCTGCTCTGCCGTGCCGCATACCTTGCTCTGGCGTGCCCGGCTTGGGCGGGTGACCAGGCTTGCCAGCCGGTCAATGTGCCAGAGACGGGTTCCATTCTGATGCAGTCAACCGGACAAGCGGGCAAGCACAGATCGCAGCCGGTGCAGTGCACCTCGATCACGGTGTGCATGCGTTTATTGGCCCCGACGATGGCGTCAGTGGGGCAGGCTTCCATGCACAGCGTACAGCCTATGCACCAGTCTTCATCGATGACTGCCAAGGTCATGGGGCCCTCAGGGCCATGTTCGGGGTTCAGGGCTTTGGGTTCCCGGTTCAACAGCCGCGCGAGACGCATGACACCTTCCTGGCCCCCGGGCGGGCATTGGTTGATGTCGGCCACACCGCAGGCGATGGCCTGGGCATAGCTGGCGCAGTCAGGGTAGCCGCAGCGCTGGCACTGCGTCTGCGGCAGGGCATCGTGTAGCCGGTCGGCAAGACCGGCGACGCCGCCCCGATCCGGCAAGTTCATGCGCGGGCTGTGCGGCGCGAAGTTTGACTCGCCGCGGTCGAGCGGGACACCGACCGAGGCGTGGCCGTTTTGGCCACAGCCTTGGCTTTGGGCGCGGCGGCTTTGCGCTTGTCAGGGGTCGCGGCGGCACGCACAGCCTTGCCACGCTTCGTGCCCGCATCGGTGGCGGGATCGCGGTTGTTTTCCAGAATGAAGGCCCGCACACATGGGTAGACCACTTCGCGCCAACGGCGACCACTGAATATGCCGTAGTGGCCCGCACCTTGAACCTCCAGGTGTTCGCTGCGGCCTTTGGGGATCTGGGTGCACAAATCGTGGGCCGCTTGTGTCTGGCCCGAACCCGAGATGTCATCGAGTTCGCCTTCGATGGTGAGCAGGGCGGTGGTGGTGATGTCTTGCGGGCGCACGCGTTCAAGCTCGCCTTCAGGGTTTCTCACATCCCAAGTGCCATGCACCAACTTGAACTCCTGAAAGACCGTGCGTATGGTTTCCAGGTAGTAGTCGGCGTCCATGTCGAGCACGGCGTTGTACTCGTCATAAAACTGTCGGTGCGATTCGGCTGAAGAATTGTCGCCCTTGATCAAGTCGAGGAAATAGTCGTAATGCGAGTTCAGGTGCCGATCGGGGTTCATGGCGACAAAACCGCTGTGTTGCAAAAAGCCCGGATAGACGCGTCGACCGGCGCCCGGGAAATTGGTGGGCACCCGGTAAATCACATTGTTCTCAAACCACTCATGGCTTTTATTCATGGCCAGGTTGTTGACCGCCGTGGGGGAACGGCTGGCGTCGATGGGGCCGCCCATCATGGTCATGGTCAGAGGGGTTTTTTCACCACGGCTGGCCATGAGCGAGACGGCCGCCAACACCGGCACGGTGGGCTGACAAACGCTGATGACGTGCAGATTGCCATACTGTTTTTGCAGGTAACGGATGAAATCCTGAACGTAATTGACGTAATCATCCAAATGGAATTCGCCATCTTCCAGAGGCACCATGCGGGCGTTCTTCCAGTCGGTGATGTAGACCTTGTGCCCTCCCAGCATGGTGCGCACGGTGTCGCGCAACAGGGTCGCGTAATGGCCCGACAAAGGGGCCACCACCAGCACCACAGGTTGTCCTTTGAGCTTGTTCAATGTGGCGGCATCATCGCTAAAGCGCTTGAAGCGGCGCAACTCGCAAAAGGGTTTGTCCACTTCGATGCGTTCATGGATGGCCACTTCCACCCCGTCCACGGGCACCGATTTGATGCCAAAGACCGGTTTTTCATAGTCTTTGCCCAATCGATACAGCAAGTCACAAGCG
>JBEBAJ010000316.1:0-2893 GCA_041158965.1 Pseudomonadota bacterium
CGTGCCTGCGGGCAGTGGGGACAGTTGTGACATTTTGTCCCGGGTGATCGGCCCCAAATTGGGCGAACGTCTGGGTCAGGCCATTGTGGTGGACAACAAGCCCGGTTCTTCGGGGCAATTGGGCCTCACCCTCATCAAACAAGCCCCTGCCGATGGGTACACCTTGGGCTGTGGTCAAGGTGGAAATATGGTGGTGTTGCCGCTGGCGATGAGCAAGGTGGCCTATGACTCACGCAAAGATTTTGCGCCGGTGGCCATGATGGCTTCGAATTTTCTGGCGCTGGTGGTGCGCAATGACGCCCCGTTCAAGACCACTCAGGAATTGATCAATTACGCCAAAGCCAATCCGGGTAAAGTGACTTTTGGCACCAACGGCGAAGGGGCTTTTTTGCATTTCGCGACCGAATATTTCAGCCAGGTCGCCGGATATGAGTATCTGCACGTGCCCTACAAGGCGATTTCTGATGTGTTCACTCAAATGATGGGCAATCAGATCGATGCCTCGCTGGCTTCTTACATTTCAGTTCAGCCCATCGCCTCGGGTGGCAAGATGCGCATGCTGGGCATTGCCCGCTCTCAGCGTCTGCCCGAACTGCCCGATGTGCCGACCCTTTCAGAGACCGTGCCTGGTTTCACCTCAGGGGGCTGGTTTGGCATCATCGCCCCGGCCGGAACCCCTAAAGAGATTGTGAGTCATCTGAATCGCGAGGTGAATGCGGTGCTGCGCTTGCCCGATGTGCAGCAACGCATGAAGCAACTTGGCCTGGATGTTCACACCGAACCACCCGAGTATTTCACCGAACTGATGGAGCGTGACTTTGTGTCCTGGGGCCGGGTGCTCAAGCGCATGAATTTCAAGCCAATGTAATGCGCCCGTCGCCATGGCATGCCGGGTCTTGGGGCCCGGTTTTTTTTAGCTGGGCTTTTTGCGCGGGGCCAGCACCAATGCCATGGCCAGCAATATAAAGCCCAAGGCCATGATGTCCTCGCGGGCAATGTCCTCGCCCAATACAACAGCCCCGCCGATCACACCGACCACGGGCACCAACATGATCGACAAGCCACTGGCCACCGGTGAGAGCTTGCGGGCCACCTGAAACCAGGCCACATAGCTGACCGCAAAGGTGATCACGCCGCCATAGGCCACGGCCAGCCACTCGGTCCACATGGGCCAGCGCCAGCGATCCATCTCCAGAGTGAGGGCAAAGAGGGTGAAAACAACGGTGCCGGTCAGCAAAGACCAAAAAGTGAGGCTGACACTGGAGATGGACAGCTTGGCGTTTTTCATCATGGCGTTGCCGATGCCCCAAGCAATGGCGGCGCTGAAGGTGTAGAGCAACCCCAAGGGTTGTCCGGCAAAGTGCGACAACTCATGCCAGGCCAACAGCAAGGTGGCGGTCAGCGAGCAGGCCACCGCCAACAAGGCGCGCTGAGTGAGCTTTTCAGAAAAAAACACCACGCTGGCCAACAAAGTCCATACTGGCATGGTGTAGCCGATGATGGCGGTGCGGCCCGAGTTGAGCAGGGTCAAGCCATAAAGCAGTCCAAGGTGCCACATCACCATATTGGGCAGACCCAAACGAAGCGTCAGCCAGCGCTCTTCCTTGGGCACGTAAAGGCTTTCTTTCTTGTACCAGGCGTACAGTCCGATGGAGATCGTGCCCAAGATGAAAGTCATGGTCCGGAAGGTGGTGGGCGGGTACTGCATCACCACATACTTCATGATGGGGTAGTTCATACCCCAGGTCAGCGTCACTGTGAGGATGAGCAGCAGGTCAACGCCGCTGATCTGGCTTTGCTTTGTTTCGCTCATGCTGATCAGTTTAATCTTTGTGGCTCAAATGATCATCACCTCAGAGACAGGCCCCATTCGGTGACGCTGTAAATCAGGGCCGGGTAGGTGGCGATCCAGGCCCAGAAGAATCGATTCAGCCCGAAGTACCAAAAAACCAGGAAGTGAAACAGGGCGCCCAGTGCGCAGCCGATCCACGCCATCCGCACATCGAGAAACACCAGAACAAAAAGCCCCTCCCACAAGATGAAGCCCCAAGACACCATGCGCGCCAAGCCGGTTCGCCTTAGCAAATTCTGTGGCGGCAACGGGCCATAGACACCCGTGTCCAGAAACAGGGGCAGGGCTGTGCCATCGCGCCAGCCCCGGTGCTTCAATTTGACCCAGCCCGACATGAAGTAAGAGGTCAATAACTGCAGACTCACCCACCACAGCCCGGCGCGCCACGCCAACTCTGGACCCACCCAAGGTCTAAGTGCATCGGCCCACAGCAAACCGGTCAAACCAGCCAAGGTCATGAAGTCGCTGCCCCCGTTGAATGCGCCACGCCAGCGAAACAACCCGAGCACCGTCAGGGCCATCAGTGGCACAGACAGCCACAGTCCGTGCAGCCCCGCCATGAGCATGACAGACAGCCCCAATCGCCATAGCAATAAGACCCGTTCAACGCGCGGGGCAAAGCAGCGCTTCAGGGCAGGGCGAACAAAGGCCGGCCATGTGGGCATCTCGTCCATTTGCATGTCCCAGGCCAGCACCCGGTTTCGGCGTGCGATGGCAAGATATTCCAGCGTCTGCAACAGCAGGCTCCAGCCCAGCAGCAGCAGGAACGCCCGGCTCGCCTGCGCCAGACCCAAGCCGTGTTCAAACCAGTTCATGACATCAGCCATGGCGCCCGGTGATCGACTCAGGGGCCACAACGCAGGCCAAATCAACCCATGGCGAACAAAGCACCACCTCGGTTTGCTCGCGGGTTTGGTGGATCAGGTGCAACTCAATTTGCATTTGGGACTGGCTGCCCCGCGCTCCGGGGCTTATGCCCTGATCGATCAGGTGCCAGGCGGCATGCCGCAACACCAGGTGGTAAATCGGCAAGGCCTCGAT
>JBEBAJ010000317.1:0-2881 GCA_041158965.1 Pseudomonadota bacterium
GGCGAGGCGGTGGCCAATGGGGACAGCGTGTCCGACTGGGACGGTGCCAACCGCATGGTGACCCAGGCCGTGGACACCTTTGGACGCATTGATGCGGTGATCAACAACGCCGGCATTCTGCGTGACCGCTTCTTCTTCAACATGAGCCCCGAAGAATGGCGTGCAGTGATCGATGTGCACCTCAACGGCGCGTTTTATGTGTCGCGCGCGGCCGCCCCCCATTTCAAAGAGCAGCAAAGCGGTTCCTATATCCATATGGTGTCCACCTCGGGCTTGGTGGGCAACTTCGGACAAGCCAATTACGCGGCCGCGAAGCTGGGCCTATCCGCGCTGTCCAAATCGATTGCCATGGACATGGCCAAGTTCAAGGTGCGCTCCAACTGCATCTCGCCGTTTGCCTGGAGTCGCATGATCAGCTCTATTCCCACCGAAACGGATGAGCAACGTGACCGCGTGGCCCGTTTGCAAAAAATGGAAACCGCCAAGATCGCGCCACTGGCCGTGTTCCTGGCCAGCGATGCCGCTGCCGACGTGACGGGCCAGATCTTTGCGGTGCGTGCCAACGAAATTTTCCTGATGAGCCAGAGCCGTCCGCTACGCTCCTTGCATACCGAGCAAGGTTGGACGCCGCAGTCGGTGGCCGACCGCGTGATCCCGGCACTGCGCTCCAGTTTTTACAAGCTCGACCGGTCGCAAGACGTGTTCGACTGGGACCCGGTGTAACGCCTTCTCGGTCCGCCCAACACGGTGGCTGGACCCAAGGCAAACCGCCGCCTCAAGAGGCTTCGTAGGGCACAGAGTGATCCACGGTCTCCCACATGTAAGCCGCCGCAGGTCGTTGTGACTCTTCGAGAATGTGCCCGACCAATCCTGCCGAACGACTGATCACGGCCACGCCGCGCATGATGGGCAAGGGGATGCCGATTTCACCCAACAGCGCGGCGGATGCGCCGGTGGCGTTGATGGTGATGTGACGACCATACACCGCATCCACCTGCTGGGACAAGGTCAGGAGCGCCTCGATGTGCCGTCCTGGCACCGATTGCGCCTTCGCCACCGACAGCATCTTGGGTGTTCGTGGGTCATCGGGCTTGTGGTGCGGATGTCCAAACCCGTGCAAAGGCAATTTGGCCTGGTGATGTCGCTCGGCGATGGCGCGAGCGCGGGCCTCAACGCCTTCGGGCGCATTCAGCATTTCGTCGATCATCTTGGCGCAACCTTCCATGGTGCCGATGAAGGTCGAGCCCACCCCCAGCAAGCCCGCCGCGACCGCTGACTGCAGGGCCTCTGGCGCCGAGTGGTAGATGAGACGCGTGGCGATGACGCTAGGGGTCAGGCCATGCTCCATCAGGGTCACCAACACCGTGTCGAGCACCTTCACATGGCCGGCTGGTGGCTTCTTGCCCGTGAGGTGGAAGAGAAACATTTCGGTGAAACTCATCTCGCCAATCAACTCCTCGACCAGATCGGCCTCGCGGATGAAGATTTGCTTGCTGTCCGAGCGGGCAATTGACGTGGTGGGTACGGGCTTGTTTTTCATGGTGTGTCGCAACAGGGTTCGTCCATCGGGGAGGTGATTCTTCACGGGCGCCGTCATGCCGTCAATCAGCACCCGTCATGCACGCGTCTTGCTGCGCAAAGCCCCATCAGTCCACGCGCATGCCGGAAGCCTTGATGATGGGTGCCCAACGGGCAAATTCTTCCTTGGTCGCCGCCAGAAGTTCAGCCGGCCCTGCCTTCATGGCCGACGCACCCTGAGCCTGGAAAAAGGCATCCATGTCGGGCAAGGCTTGCACCTTGGCCACGCCTTGTCGCATTTGCTCGATCATGTCTCGGGGCACCCCTTGGGGGGCATACATCGCCACCCACAATTCACCCACCAATCCCGGCACGACCTCGTTGGCCAGAGGAACCTGCGGCAAGGCCGGAGCACGCTGCAGGGACGGCACCGCCAGTGCTTTGACCTGTCCGCTCTTGATGAACTGCAAGCAGGCCGGGATGGTGCTGATCAGGATTTGCACATTGCCCGCCACCAGATCCGTCAAGGCCGGGGCCACGCCCTTGTAGGGCACATGCGTGATTTGCAGCCCTTGTGACATCTTGAGCATTTCCATCAAGAGGTGCGAGAAAGTACCGTTGCCTGCCGAACCGTAACTCAGCTTGCCGGATTCGCGCCGCGCCAGTTCGATCAACTCGGCCAGGTTGTTGACCGGCAGCGTCTTGGGTACCAAGAACACGTGCTGCACCACGGCAATCCCTGCGACAGGTTCGAAGTCGGCCAGCGGATCAAACCCCGTGGATTTGTACAGCGAGGGGTTGATGGTCTGAGTGCTGTTGATGGTGACCAGCCAGGTGCTGCCATCGCGCGGCGCGGATTTGGCCACATACGCCGACCCCACATTACCGCCCGCGCCAGCGCGGTTGTCCACCACCACACTGATGCCGAGCACAGGCGGCAGTCGCATGGCCACCGCACGGGCCATGACGTCGTTGGAACCGCCGGCGGCATTGGGCACAACCAGGCTGATGGTTTTGGGCAGGGTGGATTGAGCCATGGTTTGCACAGGGGTGCCCGCCCCGAGCCAGGCGGAAGCAGCGGCGAGGGTGAACTGACGTCGATTGAAAGGCAAGGACATGGCAACTCCTGAAGCATTGAGAAGCACTAGATTACCAGTGATGACCGGGATCGGCATCCTGACCATGACGTCGCCTGTCATCGCCTTGACAAGGGCCATCAGCTGGCAGGACCTTGGCAATAAGTAACCAGATGGTTATGATGCAGGCGCAGCGAGGAGTGCATCCATGAAGTTCGGTGACTTTGTCAAAGTCAAATCCCTGGCCAGCCCGGCAGGATTCAAAGACAACCTGGCCCGTCTGGGCT
>JBEBAJ010000318.1:0-2865 GCA_041158965.1 Pseudomonadota bacterium
TTGGTCAAAAAACGGATGCGCCGGTCTATTTCACGCAAACGCTTCTTGCCATACAGATAGTCGCCATTTTCCGATCGGTCGCCGTTGCTGGCGGCCCAATGCACCACCTCAACCACCTTGGGCCGCTCATCATCGATCAAAGTCATGAGTTCGGCGCGCAAACGGGCATAGCCTGCGGGGGTGATGTAGTTTTTGCTGCCCGCAGGCAGCGGGGCGGGCGATTCGTCGTCTTCGTCGCCGTCGGTCTCGCGAGTGAAGGCTTTGCTCATCCGGGTATTTTAGTCAGCCGGGTGCATGAGTCTTAAAAACAACGAACCCCTTAATGCAACCCAATAAAGCGTTTAGGGAAGCTCTGCAAAACCCCATGCGTCGTTTCATCCCAAATGAGAGCGCCATGCCCTTTACCTTTCACCACATGTCCTCAGAAGTGCAAAGAGATTGGATTTAAATTTGGGCCAACTCACGCAGGTGCTCCGGCGTGGTGGTGGGCAGGCCAAAAAATTCAAGGTATGCAGGTATTTGCTCAAAAAGCATATCGGTACCCAATTGCAGCGGGCAACCCAATTGCAAGGCCTGCCGCACCAAAGGCGTCGGTGTGGCGCTCATGACAACCTCTGCCACCCAAGTGCTGGGGTGCAGGCGTTGTAAATCGGTGGGAGGAGGGTCATTGGGGTTCATGCCCAGCGCAGTGGCGTTGACCACCAAATCCTGGCCTGCCGCATCGTTGACGCTGGTGATCCACCCATGCTGATATGGCACAAATCTTGAAACAAGGCTTGGCGTCCTGAGCGCATCTGCCGGCAGTAGAATTTGCCCAACCCTTCATGGAGATCGTCATGCTGCACCTACGCCGCCTCTTATTGTCCACCTTGTTTGCCAGTGTTTCGTGGGCCACCACCGCCTACGCCCAAGACAGCTTCAAGATCGGGTTGATTTTGCCGATGACGGGGCCGTTTGCCTCCACCGGCAAGCAGATCGAAGCCGCCGCCAAACTATACGTGGCGCAAAACGGCAACATGGTGGCCGGCAAAAAAGTGGAATTGATTTTTAAGGACGACACCGGCGCCCCCGATGTCACCAAGCGCATCGCTCAAGAACTGGTGGTCAACGACAAGGTCAGTGTGCTGGCCGGTTTCGGCTTGACTCCGCTGGCGCTGGCCACCGCGCCCGTCGCCACCCAATCGAAAACCCCGCTGGTGGTGATGGCGGCTGCAACGTCCAGCATCACGGAGGCCTCGCCGTTTATCGTGCGCACCAGCTTTACCCTGCCGCAAGCGGCCGTGGCCATGGGCGACTGGGCAGCAGCCAATGGCATCAAAAAAGCAGTGACCCTGGTGGCCGATTATGGCCCGGGCATCGACGCTGAAAAGTTTTTCAAAGAGCGACTCACGCTCAACGGCGGTCAGGTGACCGAGTCGCTGCGCGTGCCCATGCGCAACCCCGACTTTGCCCCTTTCCTGCAGAAGGTGCGTGACCTCAAGCCCGATGCGGTCTATGTCTTTGTGCCCTCGGGCATCGGCGCGGCGCTGATGAAACAGTTTGCCGAACGCGGATTGGACAAATCGGGCATCCGCCTGATTGGCACCGGCGACATCACCGACGACGACATTTTGAACGGCATGGGCGATGTGGCCTTGGGCGTCGTGACCTCGCACCACTATTCGGCCTCGCACAATTCGGCGCTGAACAAAAAATTTGTCGAGGCCTTTGCCAAAGCCAACAATGGCATGCGCCCCAACTTCATGGCCGTAGGTGGCTATGACGGTATGCGGGTGATCATGGAAGCGGCCAAGGCCACCAAGGGCGCTGGCGGCCAGGCCCTGCTCGACGCCATGAAGGGCCAGATTTTTGAGAGCCCGCGCGGCCCCATGTTCATTGACGCCCAGACCCGTGATGTGGTGCACAACATCTACATCCGCAAGGTTGAACAGGTCAACGGCCAGCTCTATAACCAAGAGTTTGCGACCATCAAGGACGTCAAAGACCCGGGCAAAGCCAAGTGAAGCCCACGCTGATCCTGCTGCCCGGCTTGATGTGTGACATCACGGCTTGGCAACCCTTGCTGCCGGGTTTGACTGAGATCGCCCATTGCAAAGTGGCCGATCACGGCATGGCCGACAGCCTGAGCCAGATGGCGCGCCAAGTGTTGGACCAGGCGCCCGAGCGTTTTGCCCTGGCGGGTCACTCGATGGGGGGACGAGTTGCGCTCGAGCTCATGCGCATTTCCCCCGAGCGTGTCACGCATCTGGGTTTGTTCGATACCGGTCACCTTCCCCTGCCCGCAGGCTCTGCTGGTCAAGCCGAAATCGCCAAGCGCATGGGGCTGCTGGCCTTGGCTCGATCTCACGGAGTACGGGCCATGGCAGCCGAGTGGGTACAGGACATGGTGGCACCCGACCGGCTGCAAGACCGCCCTCTGATTGAGTCGATCTTGGACATGCTTGAGCGCAAAAGCGCAGATGTGCTTGAGCGCCAACTGCGCGCCCTGATTCAGCGTCCTGATGCAACCGATGTGTTGCGCCAGCTGCGTTGTCCGACGCTGTTACTGTGCGGCGAGCTCGATAGCGCCGCGCCCCCTTCACAACATCAGGCCATGGCCGATGAAATTCCGGCACGCCCAGGAGTGGCCAGCCTGCCTGGCTGTGGCCATATGGCCATGCAAGAGCAACCTGATGTCGTGCTGCGCCAGATGCGCGATTGGCTGGCCACACCCATATCCTGAGCCGACATGCTGACCTTGCTTTTTGACGGCATCGCATATGGCATGTTGCTGTTCATTTTGGCGGTTGGCCTGTCGGTCACCATGGGATTGATGAATTTCATCAATCTGGCCCATGGGGCGTTTGCCATGGCCGGCGGCTATTT
>JBEBAJ010000319.1:0-2844 GCA_041158965.1 Pseudomonadota bacterium
GAGCCCCCTACCCTGGTGATTGGTGCAGATGCCCGAACCCCGCATCAAGCAGTGGTGTTGGCCATGGAGGCTGCACGGATGGCCGGGATGAGCAAGATCACTTTCATGTCCAACGGTGCCGGGCGTCAGCCATGACCGAAGCCCATTGGCTCCGAATATGGTCCCGACGCGGCGCTTGGGCCTGTCTCCTATGGCCAGTTTCGAAGCTCTATCAGGGCTTGATCTGGACGCGCCGACTTTTATACCGCCGGGGTTGGTTGACCTCAACCCGATTGCCTGTGCCTGTGGTGGTGGTGGGTAATGTGTGGGTGGGCGGCACGGGCAAAACCCCCATCACCATGGCTTTGGCCCAAAAACTGGGCGAGATGGGGTGGCGGGTTGGCGTCATTTCGCGCGGCCATGGCCGACAGGCCCAAGAGGCCATGCTGGTGCGCCATGACAGCCTGCCCGCAGAGGTGGGTGACGAGCCATTGCTGATACACCGCAAAACCCATATACCGGTGGCGGTCTGCGGGCGCAGGGTTGATGCCGCTCGGCTGCTGTTACAGACGCACCCGGATGTGAATCTGATCATCAGCGACGATGGCATGCAACACATGGCCCTGAAGGCAGATTTGGTCTGTTGCGTATTTGACCAACGCCGATTGGGCAACGGCTGGGTCTTGCCCGCAGGTCCATTGCGCGAACCCTGGCCCTTGCGTGGACAGGATAGGCCACCCACATGGCTTTTCTCGTCAGAGCAGCCGCCATGGCAAAACACGTGGCAGATCACACGCCGCTTATCTGAGCTGGCAGTCAATGGGCTCGGTCAGGAGTGCCGCTGGGTTGACTTGCCATCGCCGGTCAATGTGCTGGCGGCCATCGGCCAGCCGCAAGCGTTTTTTCAGGCTGTGCGTGAGCGGGGGCTGGAACCACACACCACTTTGGCCCTGCCAGACCATGACGACCTTCAAAACTGGCAGCCAGATCGGGGGCAAACCTGGCTTTGCACTGAAAAAGACGCCGTCAAAATCTGGCCTCGCCACCCACAAGTCTGGGCCATCCCCCTTTGTGTGGATTTGCCCGAGGCTTTATGGGCCGAACTCAACCGCTTTTTGCTGGCAAGACTATCATCTCCGTATGGATCAAAAACTGCTTGAGTTGCTCGTTTGCCCCGTCACCAAGGGGCCGTTGCGATACCACCCCCAGAGCCAAGAACTGGTGTCACGCTCAGCCCGTCTGGCCTACCCGGTCCGCGACGGTGTGCCCGTGTTGCTGGAATCGGAAGCCCGGACTTTGCGTGACGACGAAATCGAGCCATGAGTGAACCTGAATTCGTCGCCCTGATTCCGGCGCGGCGCTCATCCACCCGCTTGCCCGACAAACCCTTGCTGGACATAGGTGGCGTGCCGATGGTGGTGCGTACCGCCCGTCAGGCGCTGAAGTCTGGGGCCAGGGCTGTATGGGTGGCCACTGACGACGCCGAGATCGCTTCGGTTTGCCAACGGCATGACATCGGCCATGTGATGACCGACAAAAGCCACCCCAGCGGCAGTGATCGCCTGGCCCAAGCCTGCCAACGTCTGGGGCTTGCAGACGATCAAGTGGTGTTGAATGTGCAAGGCGACGAGCCCCTGATTGCCCCGGATCTCATTCGTCAAGTGGCCCACACCTTGACCCGGCGAGCCGATTGCGTCATGGCCACCGCTGCACACCCCATCGACGATGCCACTGAATTCCTGAGCCCTCACGCGGTGAAAGTGGTGCTCGATGCGCAGGGCACCGCCATGTATTTCAGCCGTGCCCCCATCCCCTGGTGGCGCGACGGGTATGCGCAAGGGGTTCAAACTCTGGCCCAGCCCGCCCCATTGAGGCATTTGGGCATTTATGCTTACCGTTGTCACTTTTTGAAGCAATTTCCTCTCTTGGCGATGGCACCGAGCGAGTCGTGTGAGTCTTTGGAACAATTGAGGGTGCTTTGGCACGGGCACAAGATCGCCGTGCATATTGACCACTCGCCTCCCAGCCCTGGCGTGGACACGCCTGAAGATTTGGCCCAGGTGCGGCAGATTGTGGCCACGCATGACACGTCAGCGACACAAAAGGGTCTGCGTGATATCCTCTGACCATCTCACTTAACCCAGCTTACTCCATACCATGAGACTCATTCTTTTGGGCGCACCCGGCGCCGGCAAAGGCACTCAAGCCACCTTCATCTGCCAGCGTTTTGGCATACCCCAAATCTCCACTGGCGATATGTTGCGGGCGGCTGTCAAGGCGGGTACCCCGTTGGGTGTGGCCGCCAAGAAAGTCATGGACTCGGGTGGACTGGTCAGCGATGACATCATCATCGGATTGGTCAAAGAGCGCATCCAGCAAGCCGATTGCGCCAAGGGTTTTCTGTTCGACGGCTTTCCACGCACCATTCCACAGGCAGAGGCCATGAAATCGGCTGGCGTGAAACTCGACTTCGTGCTGGAAATCGATGTCCCCTTTGACGCCATCATTGAGCGCATGAGCGGTCGTCGTGCCCACGTGGCCAGCGGACGAACCTATCACGTCAAATTCAACCCGCCCAAGGTCGAAGGCAAAGACGACGTCACCGGTGAACCCCTGATCCAGCGCGACGATGACAAAGAAGAAACCGTCCGCAAACGCCTGGATGTCTACAGTGCTCAAACCCGCCCTTTGGTCGATTACTACTCGCAGTGGGCCAAGAACGAGCCTGGCGCGGCCCCGCAATACCGCGCCATCAGCGGCATGGGCAGCGTCGAAGAAATCAAGGAACGCGCGTTCAACGCCCTGAAGTGAGCAGAGACAGCATCAGGCCCAAACGGGCCTGAACCGGGCTGAAGGGCACCGTCT
>JBEBAJ010000320.1:0-2837 GCA_041158965.1 Pseudomonadota bacterium
GGCCATGCCCACACCGCCGACCTGTTCTTCAGCGCCCGCATCTTCGGGCCTGCAGACGCCCACCACATGGGCTTGGTCAAACAGGTGTTCGAGCTCGATGCCTTCGAAGCCGGAGTGCAGGCCTATGTCCAGCAAGTGTGCGAAAACGCACCGCTCACCCTGGCCGCCGCCAAGCGCGCCATCCTCGAGTTGCGCAAAGACCCGGCCCAGCGTGACCTGGCCCTGGTGCAACAAATGGTGCAAGCCTGCTTTGCCAGCGAAGATTACAAAGAGGGTCGTCTGGCTTTTGCAGAAAAGCGCACCCCGCAGTTCAAAGGGCGCTGAGCTGCGCCCGGCCTCATCCCCTGAACCTCAAAGGACAGCCCTATGATCCAGCGACTCACCTCCACCGCCTTGGCGCTGGCCCTTGCCCTGTTGTCCTCTGTGGCCTTGGCCCAGACGGGCAAAACCCTGCGCTTTGTGGTCGGCTACCCCCCGGGGGGCTCTGGCGACTTTGTCACTCGCACAGTGGGCGAGGCCATCGCTTCCGAGATGGGCGTCAATGCCGTCATAGAGAACCGCCCCGGGGCAGCGGGCAATCTGGCCACCGAGGTGGTGGTCAAGTCCACCGACGGTGCCACCTTGCTGGTGGCCAGCAACCCTTACATCAACAAAGCCCTCTACAAAAAACTCAATTACGACATCGAGAAAGACCTCACGCCCATCACCTTGCTCGGCAACGGCCCCATGGTCATTGCGGTTCACAGTGCCTTGCCTGTGAACAGCATCCCCGAGCTGATCGCTCACGCCAAAAAGAATCCGGGGCGGCTCAATTTCGCCTCCAGCGGCAACGGCTCTGCCCCACACTTGGCGGGTGTCCTGTTCAACAGCGTTGCCGAAGTGGATATCGTGCACATCCCCTTCAAAGGCGGCGCGCCAGCCGTGCAGTCGGTGATTGCCGGCGATACACAGGTCATCTACGGCACTTCTCCAGTCGTCTTGCCGCAGGTCAGGGGAGGGCGCATCCGCGCACTGGCCATCACGACCCAGGAGAAATCGGGGGCGATCCCGGGCATCATGGGCATGAAAGAGGCTGGGCTGCCTCACTACAACATCAGCTTCTCCTTTGGCCTCTACGCCCCCTCATCTTGGGCCGCAGCCGATGTGCAACGCGTCTTCGAGGCGGCCTTCAAAGTATTGCAGCGCAACGACATCCGCGACAAACTGGCCACCCAGGGCATGGACCCGGCGCCCAACGCCTTACCCGCCGACTTCAAGGCTGCCAATTTGCGCGAAGCCCCCATGTGGGCCCAACTCATCACAGCCTCAGGTGCCAAGGTGGATTGAGCGGTTGGCTTGGGGTCGCCAAGAAAAATGAAAAATTTGATAAATAAACACAAATTTTTTAAAAATGGTATGATGTTTGCCTCAGGGAAAAACCCTTCGTTGTTTAGATCGGTCGACACCCCATGGGGAAACTCACCACTGATGCGCTGTCCGGCAAAAAGGTTCTGGTCCTCGATCAGGATCCCGCACGCTTACAGGAACTGAAGCAAATCCTCGAAGAACAATCCATGGTGTTCCACCAGGCGGGGAACCTGCAATCGATGGTGGAAAAGGCGGTGTTCTTCAAGCCCCACCTCTGCATATTCAGCCTGAACGTCAAAGACGCAGACCCGCAAAGCGTGGGCGACATGCTCTCGGCCAACCCCTCCACCGCGCGCATCCCCATCATCTACCAGGCCGATATTCATTCGCTTTTGTCGGCATACACCAATCACCTCGGTGGCAAAGCCCACCGATTTGAGTTCATCACCTGGCCCTACAACCGCCACGAAATCCTCTTGCGCCTCTCGCTCATCGTCAATGGCTCCAGAGTGGAAGACACCACACCGGTCGATGAAGAGTTCTCGTGCGAGATCAATGCCCAAAGCTCGCGTTTTGACAAAATCATCTTCAACGCCGCCCACAAAATCATTCGACGCCACCTCAGCGACACGCCGCCCATGACGCAGATGGCCAAAATGGTCGGAACCAACACCAAACGCCTCAGTGAAACATTCCGTCGCGTCTGCAACATGACCGTCTACCAGTACATCATCGAAGTCAAGATGGGCGTGGCTGAGCAGATGTTGCGTGAAACCAACCTCGACATCAGCGATATTTCAGCCGATTTGGGCTACTCCACCCAGGCCAACTTCTCCACGGCCTTCAAGCACAAATTTGGCGTCTCTCCCAGGGCCTTTCGCAAGAGCCCCTTACCCCCTTTAGAGCCAGCTCATGCAGTGCGCGAGCTGGTTCGAAGAAAACGGGTCGGACGCTCTGCAGAGCTGAGAACCGTTGCCTGATTCAGACAGATGCAATTCCGAAAATCAAATAATTCGCCAAAATCAAAAATTTCGTGTAGACTATCAAAAATTGAAAGTCAGCACCGTCTGAGAATGTTCACATCACGACAAAAGAAGGCTTGAAAGTGCGAATCAATGGTCTTAAAAAGAGCTTGTTTTGCCATGTTTCAACCCAACCCGTGGCAGGCTGCGGTGGGTTTGAAGCAGATTCAAGTTTGTCGCGCCTTCAGGGGCGTGGCTTGTTGATGAGTTCAAGCGCTTCAATTTGTTTCAACAATTTCATTCTTCTCTGAAGATAGGAAAACCGAATGGCTCGAAAAATCTCGAATAAATCTAGGTCGGATACATGCGCAGTTGCTTTCACGCACACTGAAAGTATGTATTTAACATTCTAACACTTTTCAATCAATTCCCCGCAACCTCCTCCTCACTCTGATAGGAAAATCAAATGGCTAAGAAAATCGCAAACAAGACAGAAAACGCAGCGCTGCAAGGCGCCAACGTTTTGGC
>JBEBAJ010000321.1:0-2827 GCA_041158965.1 Pseudomonadota bacterium
CGATCCGCCTGCAGCATGCCGGGTCGCAGCAGCACAGGCTCTGCGCGGGTGCAGTCCACAATCGCTGACTCGATCCCCACCGTGCAAGCGCCACCATCCAGCACCGGCAGCCCGTCGCCGAACTCATGCGCCACATGCTCAGCCCGGGTGGGGCTGACCCGCCCGAAGCGGTTGGCACTGGGCCCCGAAACCCCCATCACCCCCAGAGTGCGAGCCGCCCGCAGCAAGGCTTGCGCCACCGGGTGGCTCGGGCAGCGCAAACCGATGCTGGGCTGCTGCGCGGCGCTCACCGCGGCCACCCCGGGGCGACGCGGCAAGATCAGCGTCAAGGGCCCGGGCCAATGGGCCCGCATCAAGGCATGGGCATACGCCGGGATCGGGTCGGCAAAATGGGCCGCGTCCGCCGCTTCGGCAATATGAACAATCAGCGGGTGATCGCTGGGCCGCCCCTTGGCGGCATAAATGGCCTCAACCGCCTGGTCTTGCTGCGCATCGGCGCCCAGGCCATAGACGGTCTCGGTCGGAAACCCCAGCAACCGGCCCTGCGCCAGCCATTGGGCGGCTTGGGCCACATGCGCAGGGTCTTGGCCTGGCCAGATCATGCCGGGTCAAAGGGGGCCAGCCCCAAAACTTGGGCGGCTTCGTCACGCCGCTGGCGCACCTCAGCCAGACTGGCACCGGTGATATTGAGGTGCCCCATCTTGCGACCTGCCCGGGCCTGAGATTTCCCATACAGGTGCAAGCGGGTGCCGGGGATGCCGAGCAAGGCGGCCCAATCGGGCTCGCGCGCCTGCCCGTCGCGCCACCACAAATCGCCCAGCAAATTGATCATGGCCGCCGGGCTGTGCAAGCGCACTTCGCGCAAAGGCAAGCCCGCCATGCAGCGCACCTGCAACTCAAACTGCGACAGGTCGCAGGCGTCCATGCTGTGGTGCCCGCTGTTGTGCGGGCGCGGCGCGATCTCATTGACCACCCAGCGCACCCCGCCGTCACCTTGCGCCAGTAGAAAAAACTCCACACACAAAACCCCCACATAGCCCAGTCCTTCGGCAATGGTCAGGGCCGCCTGAACCAATTGGCCCGCCAATGCATCGTCCAGCAAGCCGACGCCAACCTCGGTCAAGGCCAAAATGCCATCGCGGTGCACATTGCGCTGCACCGGCAAATGGGTGTGGCTGCCGTCGGCGGCGCGCGCCAGAACCACCGAACACTCGGATTGCAAGGGCAGTTGCTGCTCCAGCACACAGGGCACGGGTGCCGAGCCCTTCGGGCCTTGCAGGCTTTGCCAGGCCGCCGCCAGCCCGGCCGCATCGCGCACCCGCGCTTGGCCCTTGCCGTCGTAACCCAAACGGGTTGTTTTAAGGATGCCTGGATACGCCTCGGCCCCCACCTGCGCCAAATCGGCCTGGCTCTGCATCAGGCGATACGGGGCCACAGGCACGCCGCAAGACTGAAAATGGGCTTTCTCACGCGCCCGGTCCTGGGCAATCGACACCGCTTGGGCGTTCGGGGTCACGCGCGTCAGCCCGGCCAGGCGGGCCAGTGCTTGCGCCGGCACGTTCTCAAACTCGGTGCTGACCGCCGCACACAAACGCCCCATCTCATCCAGGGCCCCGGGGTCCATATAGTCGGCCAACAGGTGTCGCTCGGCCGCCCGGCCCGCCGGGCTGTCCGGGTCGGGGTCCAGCACCAGGCAGCGGTAGCCCAGGCTCTGCGCGGCATGCACCCACATCCGCCCCAGCTGGCCACCGCCCAGCATGCCCAACCAGGCGCCCGCAGGCACGACAGGGGTCGGGCTCATCCGGCCTGGGGCGGCACCCGCATGGCGCGTGCGTCCTCGGTTTGCGTTTGTCTGAATTGGGCCAGCTGTTGTGCCCACGCCGGGTGGTCGTGCGCCAGCATGGCCACTGCAAACAGCGCCGCATTGGCCGCCCCGGCCGCCCCGATGGCGAAGGTGGCCACCGGCACCCCCTTAGGCATTTGCACGATGCTGTGCAAGGAATCGACGCCTTGCAGATGTCGGCTGGCCACGGGCACGCCCAACACCGGCACCGGCGTTTTGGCCGCCAGCATGCCAGGCAGATGCGCCGCACCGCCTGCACCGGCAATGATGCAGCGCAAGCCCCGCCCCAGGGCAGACTCGGCGTACTGGAACATGTCATCCGGCATGCGGTGCGCCGAAACCACGCGCGCCTCGTGGGGCACGCCGAAGCTTTGCAAGATCTGGGTGGCGTGTTGCATGGTGTCCCAATCGGACTGTGAACCCATGACCACGCCCACAATGGGTGATGTCATTTGGACTGCGGTGTCGGTTATGCTTCCATTTTAGCCTTCGGGCGGTGAACGTTGGAGTTTCAGATCATGTTAGATGTCACCATGCAGAATTTTGAAGCCGAGGTGGTGCAGGCCTCCATGGCCACCCCGGTGCTGGTGGATTTCTGGGCGCCCTGGTGCGGCCCGTGTAAATCGCTCGGCCCTGTGCTGGAGCGCCTCGAGGCCGAATACGGTGGCCGCTTCAAACTGGCCAAAATCAACTCCGACGACGAACAGCAGCTGGCGGCCGCTTTCGGCATCCGCAGCATCCCCACCTGTGTGCTCATGATCGGTGGACGGCCCGTCGACGGCTTCATGGGTGCCCAAGCCGAAGGCCAATTGCGTGAGTTTTTGAACAAACACCTGCCCTCGGAAGGCGAATTGCTGGCCCAAGCCGATGCCGCCGAGGCCGAAGACCTCATGGCCCAGGGCGACCCCGAGGCGGCCTTGGCCAAGTTGCAAGAGGCATTGGCGATCAATCCGGCCAACGACGACGCCCGCCACGACTATGTGA
>JBEBAJ010000322.1:0-2818 GCA_041158965.1 Pseudomonadota bacterium
GTGACAGAACTCAAAGTGGGTGATCGTTGCGCGGTCTATTTTTACCTGACCTGTCATCGTTGTCGTTGGTGTCGTGGCGGGCGGGAAACCCTGTGCGAAGCGTTCAAAGGTTTTGTTGGCGTGCATCGCGATGGCGGCTACGCAGAGTATGTCAGCTTGCCGGTGGAGAATTTTCTTCACATCCCCGAGGGACTCAGTTACGAGGCTGCCGCCATGGCCACCGATGCCGTCAACACCAATTGGCATTGCATGAAAGAGCGCGCCAAAGTCAACCCTCACGACAACGTGCTACTGATTGGTGCCGGCGGTGGTGTGGGCATCCATGGTGTGCAGGTCGCCAAAGCCTTTGGGGCCAGGGTCATTGCCATGGATGTGTCAGAAGAAAAACTGGCCTTGGCCAGCCAATGGGGCGCCGATGAGGTGATCCATGTCAAAAAGGAAAAAGACCTGGTCGCGGCTGTGAAGCGCTTGACCGATGGCCGCGGGGTAGACGCCGCCGTCGACTATGTGGGACATGCCCAGACTTTTCAGGTGGCCTATGACAGTTTGACAACCTCCGGGCGGGCAGTGGTGATCGGTGTCGGAAAAGGTGATATTCAGGTGCCCACCCGGCCCCTGATGCTGACCGAAAAAACCATCACCGGCTCCAGGCATTCCACCCGCACCGAACTGATCGAAACCATGGAGGTCATGGCCCGTGGCTTGGTCAAACCGGTCATCGGCATGCGGCGGCACTACACGGAAGTAGAGACGATCTTTGACGAGATAGTGGCTGAGAAACTTTTGGGGCGGGCCGCACTGACCTACGACTGACCCGGCACACCTGCCTCGTTTGAATGGATGGCGC
This sequence comes from Pseudomonadota bacterium, assembly GCA_041158965.1. Classification (GTDB taxonomy): domain Bacteria; phylum Pseudomonadota; class Gammaproteobacteria; order Burkholderiales; family Burkholderiaceae_C; genus Limnohabitans. The sequence goes on from JBEBAJ010000322.1 coordinate 848, forward strand.
TGGCGATCAGCACGGCATTGGTGCCGCCAAAGGCAAATGAGTTCAATATCACATGCCTCAGTTTTGACTCAAACGGCCTTGTACTGTTGACCAAAATCCGATCGGCGCTGATATTCATGGGGTCGCCAATTCACTGGGCCGATGCTAAGCTCTGAGCCAAGCCCGTGCTTTCATCAGGAAGGGGGCAGAGGAGAATGTTTTGACAGCAGAACTCGTCACCGAACTCGACCGTCATGGCGTATTGCGCCTGACCTTGCAACGCCCCGATAAAAGCAACGCCTTGAACAGCGCCATATTGCTCGCCCTCCACGAGGCGGTGCAACAAGCAGTCACCGATGATCAGGTACGCCTTTTGGTGTTGTCGGGGCAAGGCAAGCATTTTTGTTCAGGCGCCGACACCGACGCACCGCCCGACGAAGTCAAATCCAGACCAGTCAGGCTGCATCAACTCTGTCATGCCTTGTATCTGTGCCCCAAGCCCATACTGGCCCAAGTGCAGGGCGCGTGTCTGGGGGCTGGGGTGGCCATGATTGCGGGCTGCGATTGGGTGGTGGCTCACCCCGAATCCTTTTTTTCTTTGCCAGAGGTGCGACTCGGTTTTCCTCCAAACTCGCTGCTGCCTTATCTGACACGCGCTGTGCCGGCCCGTCAACTCATGCCACATGTGCTCTCGGGCGCACGCTTTGATGCCCAACAAGCGCTGGCCATGGGCTTGGTGCATCGGCTTGCCGATCACGATCAGGCCCCGGTTTGCATGGCTCAGACCATCGAAGATATGCTTTTGGCCGCACCCCTGGCTCAGGTGGCGGTCAAAGCGGCCTGGCGCGAACTCGAACACCAAACGCCTACCTTGGCACTCGTCGAATCTTTGCAAGATCGGGTTGACCTGCAAAAACTTAGCCCTGAAGCTTTAGAGGCCCGGGCTGCCTTGAAAGAAAAGCGACGTCCCAATTGGCTGGTCAAGTCCGGGCCAGATTGAATCACCGGATTTGATGGCTGGTGAAAAGGCCAAACCATCCGCGTGTCAGACACCTGTGTGACGGTCTTGCGATTTTCCCCATGGTCAAAATCGCTGCCATGGGCCATGATCAATCCGCTCAAAGCTTCAAGGAGTACCGACATGAAACGTCGCCTCATCGTTCGTCAATTGCTCACCACTCCGGCCCTTTTGGCCTGCTGGCCTGCCTGGTCGGCCCCGGCCCCCAAACCCGCCGGTTTTCCTGTTCGCCCCCTGCGCATCGTGGTCCCGTTTCCACCCGGCGGTGCAGCCGACATTTTGGCTCGGCCATTGGCCCAGCAACTCAGTCAGCGCATCGGGCAGCCCGTTTTGATCGACAACAAGCCAGGGGCCAACACCGTGATCGGTGCCAACCATGTCGCCACCTCTGCAGCCGACGGCTACACCCTGTTGATGGGCAGCGAGGCTGGTTTATCGCTGGCCGCCGAGTTGTCCCAGATCACCAAGATCGAGGTGCCCTACAAGGTTGAACGCGACTTTGTGCCCATATCCCTTTTGGGTCACTATGGTTCGCTCATGACCATCAACCCCGATGTGCCTGCCAAAAACTTGCAAGAGTACATCGAGTACGCGCGCAAGAATCCGAAAAAAATCAACTTCGCCTCTTTCGGCCTCGGCAGTCAACCCCACATCATGATGGAGACCCTGAACCAGATGGCGGGCATCGACACGGTGCATCTGCCCTACAAGGGTGTGGCCCCGGCGACCAACGATTTGATCGCCGGCCATGTTCAGGCCATGATCTCGGCCCCATCCGCACCCCTTCCGCATGTGCGTGATCAAAAGTTGCGCGGCCTGGCCTATTCGGGGGCCAAGCGTTTGCCCGAGTTACCCAATGTCCCCACCTTTGCCGAGGCTGGTCTTCCCAGTTTCAATCCGCGCGGCTGGTTTGGTTTGGTGATGGCCAGTGCCACACCAGAGCCGATTCGTGCCTGGCTCTCCGAAACCATCTG
>JBEBAJ010000323.1:0-2809 GCA_041158965.1 Pseudomonadota bacterium
CATTACTCGGTGACGACCCACCGCCTGCTCGATATGCCCTTGCGGACTTCGGCCATGCGGGCTTTGGGGGGATACGCCAATGTATTTGCCATTGAATGCTTCATGGATGAACTGGCCCACCACAGCGGCCAAGACCCCCTGACATTCAGATTGCGACACCTGAAAGACGCAAGGGCCATCGAGGTTTTACAAACCGTGGTGCAGCGCAGCGCGTGGTGGAACCAGCCTCGTGAAGAAGGGGTGGGCCGAGGACTCGCCTGGGCACGCTATAAAAACACGGGGGCCTGGTGTGCCGTGGCGGCAAGGGTTCAGGCCGGCGAGACCCTGCGGGTGCTCAACCTCGACCTGGCCGTCGATGTCGGACGGGTCATAGACCTCGATGGTGTCATCAACCAGACCGAGGGCGGCGCTTTGCAAAGCATGAGTTGGACGCTGAAGGAATCGGTGCACTTTGACCGCACACGGGTATTGACCCGATCATGGGCCGATTACCCCATGCTGCGCTTCGGAGAAATCCCGGCCCTCAAGGTGCATGTCATCGACCGCCCCGATGAGCCCTCCCTGGGTGCCGGTGAAGGCGCCCAAGGGCCTGTGGCCGCGGCTTTGGGGAATGCACTTTTTGACGCACTGGGCGTGCGCGTGCGCCGCCTGCCTCTCAGTCAAGACCATATCCTGCGTGCCGTGCACGAACAATGAGTTCACTGATCATGATCGAAGTCAACGGAAAACCCCACACCCCTCGCATGCCTGAGCAATGTTCGGTATTGCAATGTTTGCGCGAAGAGCTGGGCTTGAACGGGCCCAAACTGGGCTGCGGCGAAGGCGAATGCGGTGCCTGCACGGTGTTGGTCGACGGCCTGCCCCAGACCTCTTGTAACTTACCTCTGTGGGATGCACAGGGCAAAAAAATCACCACCCTGGAAGGCTTGGGGACAGATGGCCTGCCGCACCGGCTGCAAACCGCATTCATCGAAGAAAACGCGGGTCAGTGCGGCTATTGCCTGAGCGGCATCATCACCCGCGCCGCCGCACTGTTGCGTGAGCACCCCCACCCCACCCGTGAACAGATTGTGGCCGCTTTGGAAAAGCACCTGTGCCGCTGCGGGGCCCATGAGCGCATCGTGCGCGCCATCCAGAAGGCGGCGGCCTGAGTCGGCACTAAAATGGCTCGCAGGAGTCTGACATGAGCCTGCACCACCAACTGCGACAAAGACAAGAAGCGGGCCGCCCGATCCGGGTCGGTCTGATCGGGGCCGGTAAATTTGGCTCCATGTATCTGTCGCAGATTCCGCGTACCCCGGGCGTACACCTGATGGGCATCGCAGACCTGAATCCAAGCACTGCCCAGGCGAATTTGCGCCGAGTGGGCTGGCCTGAGGCACAGACCCGGGCGCGCAGCCTGGACGAAGCCTTGCGAGAAGGCAGCACCTGCATCAGCGACGACTGGCGTGCGCTGGTCGAGCACCCCTCGCTGGATGTGCTGGTGGAATGCACCGGCTCACCGCCGCACGCGGTCGACCACATATTGCATGCCTTCGCACATGGCAAGCATGTGGTCAACGTCACTGTGGAAGCAGACGCCTTTTGCGGCCCCTTGCTGGCACAGCGGGCGGCCCGTGCGGGCGTGGTGTATTCGCTCGCCTTTGGCGATCAACCTGCCCTGATTTGCGACCTGGTGGATTGGGCGCGCACCTGCGGTTTCCCGGTGGTGGCTGCAGGCCGTGGCCACAAATGGCTGCCGCATTACAGTGCCTCGACCCCGGAGACCGTCTGGGGGTACTACGGTCTGACTCCGGCTCAGGCACAACGTGGCGGTCTGAACCCCAAAATGTTCAACAGCTTTCTAGATGGCTCCAAGCCCTCTATCGAGAGCGCCGCAGTCGCCAACGCCACCGGATTGGGGGTCCCTTCAGACGGTTTGCTTTATCCACCGGCCAGCATCGCCGACATTCCTTTTGTGACCCGGCCCCGCGCCGAGGGGGGTGTGCTTGAGCGCAAGGGGATGGTGGAAGTGATCTCCAGCCTGGAGACCGATGGCCGGGTGATTCCGTATGACATTCGCATGGGGGTGTGGGTGACTGTCGAAGGAGAAACCGAGTACATCCGCCACTGCTTTGAAGAATACAACGCCCATACCGACCCGAGCGGGCGTTATTTCACGCTCTACAAACGCTGGCACCTGATCGGCCTGGAGGTGGGCATGAGTGTGGCCAGCGTGGCCTTGCGCGGCGAAGCCACCGGTGTCGCCCGACAATGGGGGGCCGACGTGGTGGCGACGGCCAAGCGCGACCTCAAGCCCGGCGAAATCCTCGATGGGGAGGGTGGTTACACCGTGTGGGGCAAATTGCTGCCCGCTGGCAAGTCTTTGGCCATCAAAGGTCTGCCTTTGGGGCTGGCACACCAGATCAAGCTCAAACGCCCGGTGGCCATGGGCCAGTGCCTGAGCTGGGATGATGTCGAGATCGACCCGAATTTGAGCGCAGTGCGCATTCGGCGCGAGCTGGAGGCCATGGGGGCGTGAGCACGGGCTGGATGTGGTTGTTGCTGGCCTACGTGGGCTTGTTGGCCTGGGCCCTGCGCCAAAAGCATCGCTTTGTCGAAGGCCCCTGGTGGTTTCATTTGCGGGCCTTTGTGCCCAACTGGAAGTTTTATCATGCGGTGGGCTGGATGCCGCGCCTGATGGTGCGACATCGCCAGGCCGCGATGTCACCCGCTCAAGCACCGAGCCCAGCCCCGAGCTCGTGGGGCATGGTCTACCCAAGGAAGCAACGGCGCATTTGGCACCTTTTGCACAACCCCGACACCAACC
>JBEBAJ010000324.1:0-2775 GCA_041158965.1 Pseudomonadota bacterium
CCATGGCGGCCCTTCATGTCCAGTTGGTTCATATGCGTCGTCTCCTGTTTTGTTGTCCCATGCGAGGCATGCGGCCTGACATGATAGGGCAAGTTATGGTGAAATGTTTGTCGTCAACGCTCAGAGACCGCCGCCATGCCCATGCACTTTCAAGCCCAAGACCTGGAAGACCAACTCAGCCGCCTGTTTGAAGCCGCCGGTAGCCAGGCCGCCGAAGCGCGCACCGTGGCCGCCAATCTGGTGCTGGCCAACCTCAGCGGCCACGACTCGCACGGGGTCGGCATGGCACCACGTTATATCGACGCCATCTGCGAAGGCGGCCTGACGCCCAACACAGCGGTGCAGGTGCGCACCGACCATGGCATGTTGCTGGGCCTGGACGGGCGACAAGGCTTCGGGCAAATCGTGGGCAGCCAGGCCATGGGGATGGCCATGGACAAAGTGCGCCAGCATGGCGCCTGCATCTATACCCTCTCGCACGCCCATCACCTGGGGCGCATCGGCCACTTTGCCGAAATGGCGGTGGAGCGCGGGCTGATCTCGCTGCATTTTGTCAATGTGCGCTCGCGCCCGGTGGTGGCGGCATGGCATGGGGGCGATGGCCGCTATGGCACCAACCCCTGTTGCATCGGCATCCCGATGGGGCTGGGCGAGGCCCGCCGCGAACCTTTTGTGCTGGACTTCGCCACCAGCCGGGTGGCGCAGGGCAAGATGAGGGTGGCGCACAACCTGGGCAAGTCGGTCGAGCCCGGCACGCTGATCGACGAATACGGCCAAGCCACCACACGCCCCGGGGTGGTGGTGGTGCCGCAGAGCAATGGCCGCTATGGGGCCCTGATGCCGTTTGGCGAACACAAGGGCTTCGGGCTGGCCGTGGCCTGCGAATTATTGGGCGGAGCACTGAGTGGCGGGGGCACGTGGCACCACGAGGCCAACGACAAACGCGCGGTCTATAACGGCATGCTGGGCATCGTGATCGACCCGCAGGCGCTGGGCGTGGCCGAGTCGTTCAGTGCCGAGGCCCTGGCCTTTGCCGACTGGCTGAAGGCCAGCCCGGATGCGCCGGGCACCGACGGCGTGCATCTGGCGGGCGAACCGGAACGCCAAGCGCGCAAGGACCGCCGCGCACAGGGCATAGAGGTGGATGACAACACCTGGGCCGAGATTGTGGCCTCGGGGGCCAAGGTGGGCCTGAAGATCTGAGCCTGAGGGGGCAGGCCGGGCCTGCTTCAGGACATGAGGGCCAGGGCCTGATCGAGGGTCTCTGATGGGCTTTTCTTGAAGCCCGAACGACAAAAGCGCTGCAGCCGACCGACGGTGAAGGCCGTGAGCACCGAGGCCCGCACCTGGGCCTCGACGGTGGGGGTGCTGGACTGCTGAATGGCCGCCGACTCGCGCAGCACCTGACGCAGGCTGAGCTCGATGCGGTCAAAGAAATGGTTCATGCGTTGCTGCAGGCGCTCGTTTTCGTGCACCAGCGCATCGCCCACCATGACCCGCGCCATGCCCGGATTGCGCTCGCCGAATTGCAAGGTGAGGGCCACCACCCGGGCGGCCTTGGAGACGCCATCGCCCTCGCGCTCGACCACCTGGTTGATGAGGGTGAAGACAGTTTGCTCGATGAAATCGATCAGCCCCTCGAACATTTGCGCCTTGCTGGCGAAGTGCCGGTACAGGGCGGCTTCGCTGACTTGCAATTGGGCCGCCAGTGCGGCTGTGGTGACGCGTTCAGCCCCGGGTTGTTCCAGCATGGTGGCCAGGGCCTGCAAGATTTGCATGCGGCGCTCGCCGGGCTTGGGCCGCTTGCGCGTCGCCGAAGCTGGGGTGGGGGATGTCTCGGCTTGAGATGCGTCCTGTGACTCGGACATGGGGTGGCCTCCGGGCTCAATGCGAACGGATCATGGTACCAAAGGCCTGATCCGTCAGAATTTCCAACAACAAGGCGTGGGGTACACGGCCATCGATGATGTGTACCGAATTCACGCCACTTTTGGCGGCATCGAGGGCGCCGCTGATTTTGGGCAGCATGCCCCCGCTGATGGTGCCGTCTTCGAACAATTCGTCGATGCGACGGGCCGTCAAATCGGTGAGCAGTTGCCCGTTTTTGTCCAGCACGCCGGGGGTATTGGTGAGCAACACCAGTTTTTCGGCGCGCAGCACGGTGGCCAGTTTGGCGGCCACCACGTCGGCATTGATGTTGTAGCTCTCGTTTTCGCTGCCAAAGCCCAAGGGGCTGATGACCGGAATGAAGGCGTCTTTTTGCAAGGCCTGAACCACGCTGGGGTCGATGGCGGTGATGTCCCCGACCTGCCCCACATCATGGGTGATGGCGGGGTCTTTGAGGTCGACCATTTTGAGCTTTTGGGCGCGGATCAGTCCGCCGTCACGCCCGGTCAAGCCGACCGCCTTGCCACCGGCCTGATGGATCAGGCCGACGATGTCTTGCTGCACTTCACCGGCCAATACCCACTCGACCACTTCCATGGTCTCGGCGTCGGTGACGCGCATGCCCTGTATGAATTCGCCCTTTTTGCCCAGGCGGCTGAGGGCGTTTTCAATTTGCGGCCCGCCGCCGTGCACCACCACCGGATTCATGCCGACCAGGCGCAGGAGCACCACGTCTTCGGCGAAATCGGCCTGCAGCTCAGGGTCGGTCATGGCATTGCCGCCGTATTTGATGACCAGGGTCTTGCCGTGAAATTTGCGAATGTAGGGCAGCGCCTGCGCCAGGATTTCGGCCTTGTCGCGGGCGTCGATGCGGGTTTGGGTGTCGGA
>JBEBAJ010000325.1:0-2769 GCA_041158965.1 Pseudomonadota bacterium
GCGGCGGGCGAGAATTTCCAGGGCGGGCAGCGTCTTGCCCTCCAGCACCTCCAGAAAGGCTCCGCCCCCCGTGGAGATGTAGCCCATGTGGGACTCGATGCCAAAGCGCGCAATCGCGGCCAGTGTGTCGCCGCCTCCGGCAATGCTGAAACCCTCCGAGTCAGCGATGGCGCGTGCCACCACTTCGGTGCCTTTGGAGAAAGCCTCAAACTCGAACACGCCCACCGGGCCGTTCCAGACGATGGTGCCCGCCGCACGCAACTGCGTGGCCAGACGTTGCGCGGTGTCGGGGCCGATATCCAGAATCAGATCGTCAGCGGCCACATCCTGGGCGGCTTTGATGGTGGCCGGGGCATCGGCTGCGAAGGATTTGGCGGTGACCACATCGGTGGGGATGGGCACTTCGGCGCCGCGGGCCTTCATGGCCTGGATGACCGTGCGAGCCTGCTCCACCAGATCCGGTTCGGCCAGGCTGTTGCCGATCGGCAGGCCCGCGGCCAAGAGGAAGGTGTTGGCAATGCCCCCCCCCACGATGAGTTGATCCACCTTGTCAGCCAGGCTTTGCAAGATGGTGAGCTTGGTCGATACCTTGGAGCCCGCCACGATAGCCACCAAGGGGCGGCGCGGGGCAGCCAGCGCGCGGGTGATGGCATCGATCTCCGCGGCCAACAGGGGGCCAGCGCAGGCCATGGGCGCAAACTGGGCGATGCCATAGGTGGTGGCCTCGGCGCGATGCGCGGTGCCAAAGGCGTCGTTGACATAGATGTCGCACAAGGCGGCCATCTGGCGCGACAAGGACTCCTGGTTTTTTTTCTCTCCCGGGTTGACGCGGCAGTTTTCCAGCAGCACGACTTGTCCGGCAGCCACGTTCACTCCCTGCACCCAGTCACGCAACAGGGTGACAGGTTGGCCCAGCAGTTCACTCAGGCGCTCGGCCACGGGTTGCAGTGAGTCCTCGGGGCGCAAGGTGCCTTCGGTGGGACGACCCAGGTGCGAGGTGACCATCACGGCAGCGCCCGCGGCCAGGGCTTCGCGAATACAGGGTAGCGAGGCGCGGATGCGGGTGTCCTCGGTGATGTGCCCCTGGTCGTCTTGTGGCACGTTCAGATCGGCACGGATGAAAACACGGCGGCCCTGGACCTTGCCCTGGGCGCACAAATCGGAAAAGCGGATGACGTTCATGGCCACAATTTTAGGAGGCGCGGCTTGGCAGAGCCTGACGCCTGCGCGTGCAGGCTGGGCCTGCGACCGGGTTCGGTTGACGCGCCTACCAGCCCAAGCCCAGGTGCAGCGGCAAGTACACCGCCATGCCTGTCACGATGGTGCCCAGGATGGAGTGGCTGCGTCCGCGCTGCAGCAAGAAAAAGGCGCCACTGGCCAGGGCCGCAGGCCAGCGCGCATCACGCCAGTCGGCGAGGAAGTGGCCCTGGTGGGTGAGAATTTCGGGCGCGATCACCACCGTCAGCGCAGCGATGGGCGCATAGCGCAGCCCGCGCTCGGCCCAGCTGGGCAATTGCCACGGCTGGTCCGAGATGAAGAAGAAACACCGGGTGACCACGGTCACCAGCGCCAGTGCCACCATCGTCAGCACATGGTCGAATTCCATCATGCGGCGTCCTGGGGGCTGGGGGGGCGCACCGGTGAGCGGTCCAGCATCATGCACAGCGCCACGGCGGCGGCGATGCCCACCACGATGTTGAGCTTCAAGGGCAAGGCCACCGCCGCCACGCTGGCCGTCCCGGCCACCACGGCGGACAACACCCGCAGCCGTGACGTGGCCAACGAACACGTCACCCCCACCAACCCCAGAATGCCGGCAAACCCCAGACCCCAGTGCGCAGGCACCGCCTGGGTCAAGGCGATGCCAATCAACCCGGTGCCGACCCAGTTGATCCAGGTGAGACAGTAATGGCCACTCAGAAAAGCCTGCTCGGCACGTTGACCCGTAGCATCGGGCGATGGGTGCGGAAAGCGCTGGGTAAATTGGACATAACTGAGGTCAGCGGTGAAGTAGCCACTGACCAGGCGCTGCCAACGCGGCCACACCATCATGTAGGGACGCAAATGCGCGCTGAACACCACGAAGCGCAGGTTCACGCACACGGCCGTGGCCACGATGACCCACATCGGCGCTTGGGCTGCCAGCAAGGGGATGGCAGCCAGTTGCACACTGCCGGCATAGACGATCAGCGTCATCAACACCGAATCAAACGTGCTCATGCCCGCGTTGACCATTGCGACACCGGTCATCAAACCCCACGCGGCCAGACCGGGGGCCAGGGATGCGCTGGCGCGCACGCCTTCCCAGAAAGCCGGGTGTGTGTAGTTGGCGCGGAGGAAAAACATGGGGCACAAGCGGGCCGCTGGTCAGCGGCTGACCGACGTGCCCAGTGGGGAAGCGGCGGCAACACCGGGCGTGCGCTGGGCCGAGACTGCAGGCAGACTGAACGCCTCGCCCACCCGAAGGGGATGACCCCGCAAATACTCCGCCACCGTCACTCGACGGCCCCCCGCGCGTTGCAACGCCAGAATGCGCAGCACGCCACGACCCGTGACCACATCGACGCCCGCGGGTGACACCCCCACGATAGTGCCGGGTGCGGCGCTGGTGGCGCTGGCTTGCACCACCTCGCATTGCCAGACTTTCAAGACGTCATCACCCCATTGGGCTTGCGCGCCTGGAAAGGGGTCGAAGGCCCGCACTTGGCGCGCCAGGCTCAGGGCGTCGCGACGCCAATCCAGCGGGGCCTCGTGCTTCTCGATCTTGTG
>JBEBAJ010000326.1:0-2752 GCA_041158965.1 Pseudomonadota bacterium
GCATCGACAACGGTTATGTGGAGAAAGTCGCCACTGTGCGGGTGCCACGCATCGATTACGACAGTGGGCCTCAACCGCAAATCAGAAAGTAAGCCCTAAGGAAGCTCTGCAAAACCCCATGCGTCGTTTCATCCCAAACTTGCACGAAGCGGGTTTTGCAAAGCTTCCCTAAATCTGAGGGCGAAAGACTGGGGCTTGATATTGAAGCACCGGTTTGACCAGTATCTTGTAAGTATCCAGATCGAAGTGCTCAGAAGGCCACTCGTTGTATTCACCGCTTTTAGAGCACCAAGTGCCCAGGTGACGCCAATGACATATTCGATGGGTTTGCACCCAGTCACCCAGCCTCTCGGTCAGCTCAATGTCGCCCGGGTGTGGCCAGGCGTGCACCTGTATATCTTGTAAGCCGGACAGCAATCGTGCATCGTGTTCAACGCGCGGCTCTTTACCGGCGCAGGCCCCCAGGCAGGTCTTGAGTTGATGGCCAAAACAAGCCCCACGGGTTAATTTCTCTAACCCGAGCAGTCCCAGGCACAGACGATGGGTGTCGGCCAAGGCGCGCAAACTGGTGTGTGCGGCGTGAACTGAAGCAAACAAACCATACAAGTCGTTCTGCAGGCCCAACTGAACCGAGCGGGCCGAGACCACACGTGGCACCAACCCCGCGGGCGTCAAGGCCAACTGCAAAGTACACAGCCCGCGCGAGCGGCGCAACCGAATATTAAATAGGGGACTGAGGGTTTTGATGAGCCGCGACTCAAGCAACAAAGCCCCCATCTCACCAGCGGTTTCGATGAAGTCAATCCGGCGGGTTTGGGCCACCATGCGGGCTTCATCGGCGGCCCTCAGGTGTGAGCGCACCCTGGCACGAATGTCCACACTTTTTCCCACGTATAAAGGCATGGTCCCCTCACCCCGAAAGATGTAAACCCCGCAAGCGCGTGGCAAAGCGGCCAGACTTTCGGGGTCTATCCGAGCCGCTGGCGAGCTTTCTGAGTGGGTAATGGCAGTGGATGACACTGGAATATTGTGCAGCGTTTACGATGCCCGCATCAAAGGGGGGGAAACAATGACGGTACGACGCTTGTTGGTGGTGCTGGGTGACCAGTTGGACGAGACAGCCCAGGCTTTGCAGCAAGCCGATCCGGCGCAAGACATGGTCTGGATGGCTGAAGCGCAGGAAGAATCGCGGCATGTGCGCTCCTCCAAGCAACGCACTGCTCTTTTTTTGGCCGCCATGCGCCACTTTGCCGTTCGTCTTGGAGAGTTAGGTTGGCGTGTTCAGTATCAGCGTCTGGACGATCCGCAGGCTCTGCCCACATTGGCGCAAGCATTGCGGCGCGACATCGAACAGTTAAAGCCTTCAGAGTTGGCAATGACGGCCCCGGGGGAGTGGCGTGTCTTAGAGGCAGTGCGGGCCTTGGCCAAAGCACAGAATTTGCCCCTCGAGCTTTACGACGACACGCACTTTTTCACCACTGTGCGCGACTTCTCCAGCCACACCCAAGGGCGCAAGCAATGGCGCATGGAGTACTGGTATCGGGAGCAACGCAGACGCTTTGGCGTGTTGATGGATGGCGACAAGCCGGTGGGCGGGCAATGGAACTTCGACGCTGACAATCGCGCCTCCTTTGGCTCTGCCGGGCCAGGAGATCTGCCTCCGATGCCCCGGTTCGAACCCGATGAGATCACCCTTGAAGTGATTCGCCATGTGCAAGGCAAAATGGCCGATTTGCCAGGGGAATTGACTGAATTCCATTGGCCCGTGACCCGTGCGCAGGCTTTGCAGGCCATGGACGACTTCGTGCGCTGGCGCTTGCCCCGGTTTGGTCAATTTGAAGACGCCATGTGGCTGGGAGAACCATGGCTATACCACTCGCAACTATCGGCGGCCCTGAACCTCAAATTGCTGGGCGCGCGCGAGTTGGTGCATGAGGTCGAGCGCGCCCATCGCGAGGGTCGGGTTCCCTTGGCCGATGCCGAAGGCTACATCCGTCAGGTTCTGGGCTGGCGAGAATATGTGCGCGGGGTTTACTGGACCCAAATGCCTGGTTATGCACAACTCAATGGCCTCAAGGCCGAAATGCCCTTGCCGGCCGTATTCTGGAACGCCCAGACTCCCATGGCCTGTGTGCGTGAAGTCGTTGGCCAAACCCTGAAGCAGGGTTACGCGCACCACATTCAAAGACTCATGGTGACTGGGCTGTACGCTTTATTGCTCGGTGTGAGGCCGCAAGAAGTGCACGCCTGGTATCTGGGCATGTATGTGGATGCCGTTGAGTGGGTTGAATTGCCCAACACACTGGGCATGAGCCAATACGCCGATGGCGGCATCATGGCCAGCAAACCCTATGTGGCCAGCGGAAAATACATCGATCGAATGAGCAACTATTGCAAGGGTTGCGTCTATCGACCCCAAGACAGCACCGGTGATAAAGCCTGCCCCATCACCACCTTGTACTGGGCGTTTTTATTGCGCCATGAGAATGAGCTGGCGCGCCAGCCGCGCATGGTCATGCAGATCAAAAATGCCCAACGCTTGGGCGAAACCGATCGGCAACTCATCCTGGCGCAAGCCGAACAACATCGACAACAAGTATTGGGTATCTAAAAACCTGTAGCCGCGTCAGAGTGGCCCTGGCCCCCGCTGGCGCTGACACCGCTCGGAACAATATTTGACCTGGTCCCAATCGCGGGCCCATTTTTTGCGCCAGGTAAAGGGCCTGCCACAGGCCTGGCAGACCTTGCTGGG
>JBEBAJ010000327.1:0-2747 GCA_041158965.1 Pseudomonadota bacterium
GACCGGGCTGTTGAACGAATACAACGATTGGTCGGGGGTGGCTTGGGTGATCGAGACCATTACCGAGAATTTCGACCTCAAGCGGGCACTGTTCGCCGACCTGGATCGGCGCGTGCCCGCCCACATCCCCATCGGCTCCAACAGCTCTGGCTTCCCCATCACCAAATTGGCCGAGGGCCTGGCCACCCGCTCGCGCATGTTCAATGCGCATTACTTCATGCCAGCCCACCTGGTGCCGTTGGTCGAGGTGGCTTTGGGCGAAGACTCTGACCCGGCACTGGGCCAGCAGGTGTGCGATTTTTATCGGGAGGCAGGCAAGAAACCCGTGCTGGTGCGGCGTGACATCCCGGGCTTTTTGGCCAACCGCATCCAGCATGCCCTGATGCGCGAGGCGCTCGACCTGATCGATCGCGGCATCGCCAGCCCGCAAGACGTGGACACTGCGGTGCGCTATAGCTTTGGCTTTCGCTACGCAGCGGCAGGCCCGGTGCTGCAAAAAGAAATTTCCGGCTGGGACAGCATGGCCCAGGCTTCGCGTGAAATCTACCCTTCACTCAGCGATACCGAGCAACTGGCGCGCTGTATCACCGACCTCATGGCACAGGGGCGCACGGGCATGAAGGCCGGTGCCGGTTTTGTCACCTGGTCACCAGAGCAAATCGCCGAAGCGCGCAAAAATTACGATGCCCGCCTGAAGGCGGCGTTCCAAATCCTTTCGATGAAATAAACCGGAGGCCTGTGATGAGCATGATCGACCTGCACGCCAAAACCATGGTTGGACCCGTGATCCGGCTGCACCCCAACGACAATGTGGTGGTGGCTCGCACCGAAGTCGGCATTGGCACCGCCATCCCGTCCGAGGGCATCAGTAGCCGCAGCCAAGTGCCCTCCGGGCACAAAATCGCCGCCCGGGCGATCAAGGCGGGCGAGCCCATCCTGAAGTACAACGTGGTGATCGGTTTTGCCGCCGTCGACATCGCCCCGGGCACGTATGTTCATTCGCACAATGTCTCATTCAAAGAGTACAGCCGCGACTACGCCTATACCCAGGATTACGTGCCGACCCCCCTGTTGCCGCTAGAGCAACAAGCCACTTTCGAGGGCTATGTGCGGCCCAATGGCAGCGTGGGCACGCGCAATTACATCGGCGTGCTGTCCACCGTGAATTGCTCCGCCACGGTGGTTCATAAAGTGGCCGAAGCCTTCAAGCACGGCAAACTCGATGCTTACCCGAATATCGACGGTGTGGTGGGCTTGAGCCACGGCTTGGGCTGCGGCATGGAGATGAGTGGCGAGCCCATGCAGCTTTTGCGCCGCACCATCGGCGGCTACGCCCGCAACCCCAACTTTGCCGCTGTGCTCATCATCGGCCTGGGTTGCGAGCGCAACCAGATGCAGGGCCTGCTGGAGCAAGAGGGCCTGCAAACCGGCCCCAAGCTCTACACCTTTGTCATGCAGGAAGAGGGAGGCACCCGCAAAACGGTGGAGGCAGCGGTGAAAGCGGTTGAGGCCATGCTGCCCGAGGCCAACCAGGCCCGTCGCAGCACTGTCTCGGTCAGCCACCTCAAGATCGGTTTGCAGTGCGGCGGCTCAGATGGGTTTTCCTCCATCACCGCCAACCCCGGCCTGGGCGCAGCGATGGACATTCTGGTGCGCCACGGCGGCACCGCCATCCTGTCCGAGACCCCTGAGATCTATGGCGTCGAGCACACCCTGACGCGCCGGGCCTGTTCGCGCGCAGTAGGCGAAAAGCTCATCGAGCGCATCAAGTGGTGGAAGGAAGAATACTCACCAGGCCGCGACGTGCAAATCAATGGCGCTGTCAGCCCCGGCAACAACATGGGGGGCTTGGCCAATATCTTTGAAAAATCCCTGGGTTCTTCCATGAAAGGCGGCACCACCGGCCTGATGGAGGTGTACCGCTATGCCGAACCGGTGACTCAGAACGGCTTTGTGTTCATGGACACCCCGGGCTTTGACCCGGTCTCGGCCACGGGTCAGATCGCCGGGGGCGCCAATATGATTTGCTTCACCACCGGTCGCGGTTCGATGTTCGGTGCCAAGCCGGTCCCCTCCATCAAATTGGCGACCAACACCCCCATGTACCAGCGTCTGACCGAGGACATGGACTACAACTGCGGCGTGCTGCTCGATGGCAGCTCTACCATGCCCGAAGTGGCCCAAGGTATTTTTGAGCTGATCCGGCGCGTGGCTTCGGGCGAGCGCACCAAGAGCGAGTTGCTCGGACTGGGCGACCACGAATTCGTGCCCTGGAACATCGGCGTGACCAGCTGATCACCAGATTTCGATGGGCCCGTAAAGCGCGCGGGCGCTGCTTTTGGTGTTGTCGCTGTCGGTCATGATGGCGATGCCTATCAGCCGCCCGGGCGAGCGTCCAAAGGCCTGCCGGTAGTCGGCCACGATGTCACGCTCTATCGCCACGGTACTCAGAGCGCTTTGTGGGTTGGCGGCCACAATCTTGCGGATGCGGTCGGTGCGCGGGTTGTGCACCACCGCGCCGATTTCTCGCTTGCCACACCACACGTACATCAGCGTGGCGTAGGGCAGAGGCTCGCCCGTCATGAGCTGGGTCAACTCGCTCATTGCCGCGTCTTTGGCCGAGAACTCGCTGCGGTCACCGTCAAAAGCCAGCATCAGCCGCAGCGGCGAGTCTTCTTTGTCGCGCAATGCCACATCGGCCTCGCGCAGTGCTTGTTCGATGCGCCAGTCAAAGCGAATGCGACCAT
>JBEBAJ010000328.1:0-2745 GCA_041158965.1 Pseudomonadota bacterium
CCCGACAAGCGGATCGGGTAGCCACTGGCCACCAGCGAGGCAAAAGCCATGTGCTCACCCATGCCCCAGTCGACATTGATGTCACCACGGCCCATGGCAGCGCGGTCGTCATAGACCTTCTTCACCAATTGGTGTGGCGACACATTGGCCGGCAATGTGGTGATTTTTTCAGCCAGGCGCTTCCACTCCGACATGGGAATGGCGGTGTCGCAAGTGTCGGTCCACTTCTTGCCGAGGAATGGGGCCCAATCGACGGCGTACTTGCTCTTGAAATTGGTCAGCACGGGGTCCACCGTGTGCTTGCCGGCATCCATGGCGGCGCGATAGGCCTTCACCATGTCATCGGGCCCGTTGGCGCTCAAAATGCCCTGAGCGGCCAGCTTGTCCCCGTAGAGCTTGCGGGTGCCGGGGTGGCTGCTGATTTTTTTGTACATCAGCGGCTGTGTCAGGCTGGGGGTGTCTTGCTCGTTGTGGCCCAGCTTTCTGAAACAGGTGATGTCCACCACCACATCCTGGCCAAAGGTCTGGCGGAACTCAAGGGCCAACTGGGTGGCCAACACCACGGCCTCGGGGTCGTCGCCGTTGACATGCAACACCGGCGCTTCAACCATCTTGAAGATGTCGGTACAGAACACGGTCGAGCGCAGGTCGCGCGGGTCGGAGGTGGTAAAGCCGATCTGGTTGTTGATGATGATGTGCACTGTGCCGCCGGTGGAATATCCACGGGTTTGGGCCAGACACAGGGTTTCCTGGTTCACGCCCTGCCCGCCCACAGCGGCGTCGCCGTGCACCAGCACCGGCAGCACCTGCTTGCCTTTGGGGTCGCCACGGCGGTCCATGCGGGCGCGCACCGAACCCTCCACCACCGGGTTGACAATTTCCAGGTGCGAGGGGTTGAAGGCCAGCGACAGATGCACCGGGCCGCCGATGGTGGTCACATCAGAGCTAAAGCCCTGGTGGTACTTGACGTCACCGGCGGGCAACTCTTCGGGGGCGGTGTGGTCAAACTCGGCGAACAGGTCTTTGGGCATTTTGCCCAGGGTGTTGACCAGCACATTCAGTCGGCCCCGGTGGGCCATGCCGATCACGATTTCCTGCACACCTTGCTCGCCAGCCCGTTGGATCAGTTCGTCCATCGATGCAATGAAGCTCTCGCCACCTTCAAGCGAAAAGCGCTTTTGGCCAACGTACTTGGTGTGCAAATAACGCTCCAGGCCTTCGGCAGCGGTCAGGCGATCGAGGATGTGTTTTTTCTTTTCGGCGGTGAAATTGGGTTTGGAGCGGATGCTTTCCAGTTTTTGCTGCCACCAGCGCTTTTGCGCCATATCAGTGGTGTACATGTACTCGGTGCCCAGGGTGCCGCAATAGGTTTCACGCAAGGCGTTGATCAGCTCGCGCAGCGACATGCGGTCTTTGCCGAAAAACGTGTTGCTGATGTCAAACACGGTTTCCTGGTCGGCATCGGTGAAGCCGTAGAACGAGGGCTCGAGCTCGGGGATATTGGGGCGCTCGGTGCGCTGCAGCGGGTCCAGGTCGGCCCAGCGTTGGCCCACATTGCGATAAGCGGCGATCAGTTGCTGAACGGCGGTGCGCTTGCGGCCCATCTCGACGTCGGCATTGGCCTGCACCACGCGGGTCCCGCCCTGTTTGGCGCGCTCGGCAAAGGCATTGATGACGGGCATGTGCGGCACATCGCGGGCATTAGAGCCGTCAACGGCGGGCACGTGTTGCAGGGCATCGAAGTACTGGCGCCAGGTGTCGGGCACGCTGCCGGGGTTGGCCAGATAGTTTTCATACATCTCTTCAACATAGGGCGCATTGCCCCCGAAGAGATAGGTGTTGGCCGAGTAAGCCTTGTAGATCGACTGATCACTCATCTTTCGCTCTCCTGCAATCCCCTTCAGGGATGCTTGGGTGGGTTGAGAAAACCTTCCGCGACACGGCTGGACCGGTTGGCGGATGCGACTGTGGCTGGGAAGGGCCTAGCGTCAAGCCTGCATTGTGCCACCAACACGCTGACAGGGTTCTGACCAATTCGGCTGAATGCCAAAAGATTCATGAAATAGACAAAAATAATTTTATATAATTCAATCCATCCAACAAAAAGCATGCTTAAGAAGTGCTGTTCGGCATGCCCCATCACCTATTTCATTGGAAGCACCCATGCAAACCCCCAAAGACCCCCACACTTCCACGTTGACGACCGCTGCTGAAGTCGCCCCCGAAACCAGCCCTGGCGCGCAAGGTCTGAAACGCCGTCATTTCATCGGCACGGCCATCGCACTCGATGCCGCCGCTCTGCTGGCCGCCTGCGGGGGCGGTGGAGGAGACTCAGCGCCATCGGGCAGTGCCGGCGGCTCGTCAAGCTCTGGCAGTTCCAGCTCTGGCAGCAGCTCTGCAAGCAGTTCGAGTTCAAGCAACTCCAGCTCTGGCAGTGCTTCGGGCAGTGCCAGTGGTTCAGCAAGCGCCATCCCCAGGGGCATCGTCAGCACCTTGGCCGGGGTGGTGGGCATGTCAGGCTCTGCCGATGGCTCGGGCACTGCGGCAAGTTTCTATCAACCCAGTGGCCTGGCCGTCGACACCAGTGGCAACCTGTATGTGGCAGACAGCCAAAACCATCTCATCCGCAAAATCACCCCTGCAGGACTGGTCAGCACCTTGGCAGGCACCGGGGCCCAGGGCTCTGCCGATGGCATGGCCCTATCAGCCAGTTTCAACACCCCCACCGGCCTCGTCGTGGACGGC
>JBEBAJ010000329.1:0-2732 GCA_041158965.1 Pseudomonadota bacterium
CCCGCAGGCTTGATAAACTGCGTGACAACATTGCCGCGCTCGTCATGCAGTTAGAGCGCCCACATCAGTACGAAGACGCCGTCCGATTGCTGGTGCGCCTGAAAGAGTTGTTACAGGCTGACCACGGTTTGAGAAAAGATATATCAACCTGGTATTTGGCAGTGGTAGGTGACAGCAGCATCGTTGCCCCTTTGTTGGACGAATTTGTCAACCCGAAAGGAACGGCTGTGACACTGGCAGAAAAATTTGAAAAACATGAGCGCCGCAAACTGGACCGCGTCCGCGCTGAGGGCATCAAAATCGGCAAGCGAGAGGGCATCTCGATGGGCAAACGAGAGGGCATCTCGCTGGGCAAACGAGAAGGCTTGGCGATTGGGGAGCGCAAGGGCATCAGCAAGACCTTGCTGACGCTATTGCGTCTACGCTTTGGGCGCATCCCCAAAGGCATTCAGCAAAAACTTTCCGATGCCACCGAAGCTCAAATCAAACATTGGGTGACCCGGTTGCTCAACGCCCCCACCTTGGATGACGTGTTTCAGCCGCGACACTGAGGCAGGTTGCAGTCGCGATCCATCTACCGCCAAAGAGCCATCTGTTCGCGCATAAGGTCATAAAAAAACCCCGCCATCGCTGGCGGGGTTCTCAGGGCTTGTTCAGCAAGCAGGGTTGATTACATCATCCCGTCCATGCCGCCCATGCCGCCCATGCCGCCGCCGCCCGGCATCGCGGGGGCTTCGTCTTTGGGGGTCTCTGCAACCATGCACTCGGTGGTCAGCATCAGACTGGCCACAGACGCGGCGTTTTGCAGCGCGGTGCGGGTCACTTTGGTGGGGTCCAGGATACCCATTTCGATCATGTCGCCATAGGTGTCGTTGGCGGCGTTAAAGCCGTAGTTGCCCTTGCCGTTGAGCACGGCATTCACCACCACGCTGGGCTCGCCACCGGCGTTGTAGACGATCTCGCGCAGGGGCGCTTCGATGGCCTTGAGCACCAGCTTGATGCCGGCGTCTTGGTCAGGGTTGTCGCCCTTGATCTCGCCAGCCGCTTGACGGGCACGCAGCAGGGCCACGCCACCACCGGCCACGATGCCTTCTTCCACCGCAGCGCGGGTGGCGTGCAGGGCGTCTTCGACACGGGCTTTCTTCTCTTTCATCTCCACTTCGGTGGCAGCACCGACCTTGATCACGGCCACGCCGCCGGCCAGCTTGGCCACGCGCTCTTGCAGCTTTTCGCGGTCGTAGTCGCTGGTGGCTTCTTCGATCTGCACGCGAATTTGCTTGACGCGGGCTTCGATGTCAGCGGCAGCACCGGCGCCGTCGATGATGGTGGTGTTCTCTTTGCCCACTTCGACGCGCTTGGCTTGACCCAGGTCGGTCAGCTGCACTTTTTCCAGGGACAGGCCCACTTCTTCGCTGATGACCTTGCCACCGGTCAGGATGGCGATGTCTTCCAGCATGGCCTTGCGGCGGTCGCCAAAGCCAGGGGCCTTGACAGCGACCACTTTCAAAATGCCACGGATGGTGTTGACCACCAAAGTCGCCAGGGCTTCGCCTTCGACTTCTTCGGCAATGATCAGCAGCGGGCGACCGGCCTTGGCCACGGCTTCCAGCGTGGGCAGCAGGTCACGGATGTTGCTGACTTTTTTGTCGTACAGCAGCACGAAGGGGTTGTCCATCAGGGCCGCTTGCTTCTCGGGGTTGTTGATGAAGTAGGGCGACAGGTAACCACGGTCAAACTGCATGCCTTCAACCACGTCGAGTTCGTTGTTGAGCGACTTGCCGTCTTCCACGGTGATCACGCCTTCTTTGCCCACTTTGTCCATGGCGTCGGCAATGATCTGGCCGATGCTGTGGTCGCTGTTGGCAGAGATCGAGCCGACTTGGGCGATCTCTTTGCTGGTGGTGGTGGGCTTCGAGGCTTTCTTGAGTTGCTCGATCAGGGTGGCCACGGCCTTGTCGATGCCGCGCTTGAGGTCCATCGGGTTCATGCCGGCGGCGACATATTTCATGCCTTCGCGCACGATCGACTGGGCCAGCACGGTGGCGGTGGTGGTGCCGTCACCGGCGTTGTCGCTGGTCTTGGAGGCGACTTCTTTCACCATCTGCGCGCCCATGTTCATGAGCTTGTCTTTGAGTTCGATCTCTTTGGCGACCGACACGCCGTCCTTGGTGACGGTGGGGGCACCGAACGAGCGCTCCAGCACCACGTTGCGGCCTTTGGGGCCCAAGGTCACTTTCACGGCATTGGCCAGGATGTTCACACCCTCCACCATGCGGGCACGGGCGTCACCGCCAAACACGACATCTTTTGCTGCCATCTTATTTCTCCTTAATACAGTGTTTCAATGTGAGGGGTCGAATTACTTCTCGACCACGGCGAAGAGGTCTTCCTCTTTCATGACGAGCAATTCGTCGCCATCGACCTTGACGGTCTGGCCGCTGTACTTGCCAAACAACACGCGGTCGCCGACTTTGACACCCACGGGGGTCAGGTCGCCCTTGTCGTTTTTCTTGCCCGGGCCAACGGCCAGGATCTCGCCCTGATCAGGCTTTTCGGCGGCGTTGTCAGGAATCACGATGCCCGAGGCGGTTTTGGTTTCGTTTTCGAGGCGCTTGACGATCACGCGATCGTGAAGAGGACGAAGTTTCATGCGATCTCCGATGAATGGTTGAAAAAGAGAACAAAAGGCCACTGCAACCATGGGCTGAGGGCCAGATCGGGGGGAGAGTGAT
>JBEBAJ010000330.1:0-2725 GCA_041158965.1 Pseudomonadota bacterium
CGGTTTGCTGAATCGTGGCGTGTACATTGCGCCCGCCTTGTATGAGGCGGGGTTTGTCAGCGCCGCGCACACCCCGGCCGACATCGAGGCGACGGTGGCGGCGGCGGCGGAGGTGTTTGCAGAAATTGGGGTCTGACCCCAATTAATGGTTGCTTTGGCGCCACAAAAGTGTGGGGTGGGGCGATCAGTGGCGGAAGTGGCGCACGCCGGTGAAGACCATGGCAACGCCGCGTTCGTCGGCAGCGGCGATGACTTCGGCGTCACGCATGGAGCCGCCGGGCTGAATGACGCAGCTGGCGCCGTGGTCGATGACGACGTCTAGGCCGTCGCGGAAGGGGAAGAAGGCGTCGCTGGCCACCGCCGAGCCCTTGAGCGAGAGCTTGGCATGCTCGGCCTTGATGCTGGCGATGCGGGCTGAGTCAAGCCGACTCATTTGACCGGCACCGACGCCCAGGGTCATGCCGTTGCCGCAAAACACGATGGCGTTGCTTTTGACGTATTGGGCCACTTGCCAGGCGAACATCAGGTCTTTGAGTTGTTGGGCCGAGGGCTGAATCTTGGTGACGACCTTGAGGTCAGCGATAGACAGGCGGTGGTTGTCGGCACTTTGGATCAGCAGTCCTGAGCCGACGCGTTTGATGTCCTGGCGGTTGCGACTGGCAGCGACATCGGCAGGCAGGTCGATGTGCAGCACACGCACATTGGCTTTGGCGCTGAACACGCCCAGCGCTTCTTCGCTATAGCCGGGGGCGATGAGCACTTCGACAAACTGCTTGCTGACGGCCTCGGCCGCCGCCTGATCGAGCGGGCGGTTAAAGGCAATGATGCCGCCAAAGGCGCTGGTCGGGTCGGTCTGGAAGGCTTTTTGATAGGCCTGCAAGGGGCCATCGGCCACCGCCACGCCACAGGGGTTGGCGTGCTTGACGATGACGCAAGCCGGGGTGTCAAAACTTTTGACGCACTCCCAGGCCGCATCGGCGTCGGCGATGTTGTTGTAGGACAGTTCTTTGCCTTGGAGCTGGCGCGCCGTGACCAATGAGCCGGGCGCAGGGTGCACATCGCGGTAAAAGGCCGCCGACTGGTGCGGGTTTTCGCCATAGCGCAGGTCTTGCAATTTGACGAAGTTGGCATTGGACTGGGCCGGGTATTCGTGGCGCCGGGGCGCGCCATCGGCTGGGGCCGGGTTGAATTGAATGCTGCTGAGGTACTCGCTGATGGCGGCGTCGTACTGGCTGATGCGATTGAAGGCCGCCACCGAGAGGGCAAAGCGGGTGGCGTCAGAGACTTTGCCCTGGCTTTGCAATTCGGCCAGGACCGTGGGGTACTGCGAGGCATCGGTGAGCACCGCCACGTCCTTCCAGTTTTTGGCGGCGCTGCGCACCATGGCGGGGCCGCCGATGTCGATGTTCTCGATCGCGTCTTCCAGCGTGCAGCCCGGCTTGGCCACGGTGGCTTCAAAGGGGTAGAGATTGACCACCAGCAGGTCGATGGTGTCGATGCCGTGGGCCTGCAGCGCCTGCATGTGGGCGGGTGTGTCGCGCCGGGCCAGCAAACCACCGTGCACCTTGGGGTGCAGGGTTTTGACGCGGCCATCGAGCATTTCCGGGAAACCCGTGAGTTGGGCCACCTCTTGCACCGGCAGCCCGGCTTGGGCCAGCAATTGGGCGGTGCCCCCGGTGGAGATGAGCCCTATGCCCAGTTGGTGCAGTTGGCGCGCCAGCTCGACGATGCCGGTTTTGTCAGAGACGGACAGGAGTGCGTTCATGGTTTGATCAGCTTGTATTGCAGCAACTTCTTGCGCAAGGTGTTGCGGTTGAGCCCCAACCATTCGGCGGCGCGCGACTGGTTGCCTTCGGCGTGGCGCATGACCACGTCGAGCAGCGGTTTCTCGAAACTGCCCAGCATGAGTTCGTAGAGGTTGTCGGGCTCGATGCCTTTGAGGTCTTTGAAATAAGCCTCCAAGCTGGCGCGCACCGCATCTTCGATGTGTTTTTTGCTCATGTCATTTCGGTCTGGTCTAAGGGCAAGACGGGGTCATGCGGCCATGTCGGCATGGGCACCCTGTCGCCGAGGGATTCAATGTCATCCAAATAGTCGTTCAGGGCCTGGCTTTGCGCCTCGGGGTCTTCCAGGGCGTTGATGCGCTGGCGAAACGCGTCTGCGCCCGGCCAGCCGCGCACATACCAACCCAGGTGCTTGCGGGCGCTGCGCACGCCGGTGTATTCGCCATACAGAGAGAGGTGTTCTTGCAAATGGGCCAAGAGCCAGCGGCGGACTTCGGCCACCAGCGGCGGGGCCAGGTGGGTGCCGGTTTGCAGGAAATGAGAAATCTCGCGGAAGATCCAGGGGCGGCCTTGGGCGGCGCGGCCAATCATGAGGGCATCGGCCCCGGTGAGGCGCAACACCTGCAAAGCCTTGGCTGGGCTGTCGATGTCGCCATTGGCCACCACCGGGATGGACAGGCGAGACTTGATGAGCGCGATGGTGTCGTACTCGGCCCGGCCCTTGTAACCCTGATCGCGGGTGCGGCCATGGATGGTGAGCATATGTATGCCGGCATCTTGGGCGGCCAGGGCCAATTCGGGGGCGTTGCGCTGGGTCGCACACCAACCGGTGCGCATTTTTAAGGTGACGGGCACGCCCCGAGGCTGGCAAGCATCGACCACCGCTTGCACGATTCGAATGGCGAGCTCGGGTTCTTGCATGAGGGCCGAACCCGCCCATT
>JBEBAJ010000331.1:0-2977 GCA_041158965.1 Pseudomonadota bacterium
CTTCGGGAGGGCAAAAACACCTTGCCCCTGATCATCGCCATGCAACGTTGCGATAGATCGGGCAGCAGCCTGATCAGACAGGCCATTGAAGAGGGAGACGCCTCACGAATGCAAGAAATCGTGACTCTGGTCAAGCAATGCGGGGCGATGGAAGCCACCCGCGAAGCGGCCTCCCAAGAAGCCCACCGGGCCCTGCAGGCCTTGCGCATTTTGCCCGACAGCACCCACAAACAGGCCTTAAGGGTGTTGGGTGAACAACTCACCCAACGCACCTCCTGACCCCTTTAAGTCTCGATCAAGCCTCACTGAGGGCAGCTCTGCAAAACTCGCTGCGTGCAAGTTTCGCAGAGCTTTCTTGGCCTCGGGCGCAGAACCTAAAGGAATGGCCGGTAGGCCCTGCGCTTACTCTGTGGCCAAGATGATCATGGCACCCAACGCAGCCGTCCCGCCCGGCAAAGCCCATGCGTTGGCTGAGTTGGCAGGCTGATTGGATGTGGCCGGGGCCAAATCCTGACCGACTTTGGGTCGACGGGCATCCATCACTCGCGCCAGGGCAAACTCTTTTTGCAGCATTTCGGTCATCTCCACCAAAGTGCCATTGAGCACACGCAATTCGCAGCTGTCCCCATGAGCGGTCAAGGCAGGCTGCACCTGCTCCAGCAGCTCTTGCGCCCAACGTTTGCGCCAAGCATTGCGGGAACCCTGGTTGACGAAACGGCTGATGTGCCGGGTCAGTCGGGGGGGACAGGCCAGCAGTATCCAGTGGGTGGACACCCCTTCTTTGCGCATCGGCAGTACTTGATTCAGTGCATGCGAGGCGTCATCCAAAACCACGATGATGTGTTCCATATTGATTCTCCTTGCTTGTTTAATCCGATGGGTGAAGACGCTCAAACCGTATGGCCTGATGAGGATGTTTGGGTGGCGCGGCGGGCAGTCCAGGTGCCCAGACCCAACACGCCCACGACCGCCGTGGTGTAAGTGGCCCAGCGCGCCAGTGTCTGCCAATCAGACTCGTCGAAAATGGGGTCCAGCAAAGGCTCGCCCACAATCATCTTGGCGGCAGTGAAAGCCAACACGGCTGCGCCCAGCTGGATGATGATGGGGAAACGTTCGACGAGCTTGAGCACGATGGAAGAGCCAAAGATCACGATCGGCACACTGATCAACAGGCCCAGCACCACCAAGTCGAAAGACCCGTGCGCGGCACCCGCAACACCCAGCACATTGTCCACACCCATCAGGGCATCGGCCACAATGATGGTTTTCATGGCGCCAGCAAATGTGGTCGCGGCGGGACCATGCTCTTCCTGACCTCCGGTATCCACCAGCAATTTGTAGGCGATCCAGAGCAGCCCCAAACCGCCAACCAGCATCAGACCGGGCACTTGCAGCAACCAGACCACGCCGATGGTCATCAGGCTGCGGACCACAATGGCCCCCACTGTGCCCCAGACGATGGCTTTCTTTTGCAGATGTGAGGGAAGATTGCGTGCCGCCAAAGCGATCACAATCGCATTGTCGCCCGCTAAAACCAGATCAATCAGAATGATGGCCAGCAGCGCTGACCACCAGGGTGCAGATAAAAATTCCATGTCCATTCCTTGGGTTGACATCGTTCAAACCCAAGACAAAAGTGTGAGACATGGATACCAGAAGAATCCGGAACGCAACGCTTCGACACCGCCATCATGGGCACTGATCGAAGGTCTTGCTCGACATGGAGTTTAAAGTCTTTGCCAGGCGGCCCGGAAGTTTTTTGCTTCGTAATGACGGACCGACTTTGCCTTGAACTGCAGCGCTTTTTTGTGCGCCTCCCTGTGCAGTCCAGTGCGGGAGCTACTCCCCTTCATGCTTAAATCTTATGCGTCTAGCCCCCATTTGTCAAAGTATGTAAAGATGCCCCCTGACTGTTTGGGCCTATTGATCCATAAAAACCCTGATTAAATGGCCTCTTCAGGGCCCACCCATGAAGATCCTTCAGACACCGGCCATGCACAAAAACACCGTTTCTCAGTGGCTGAGGTATGATGCCCTCATGCGAAAGTTCGCTTTCATATGGGTTCTTTGGGCGTCTTGCGCCCACGCTGAGCCGGCCAAACCTGTGGACGACATCGAGCGGTTTTTGACCGATCGAGGTGTGCTCGAACAAACGGGCCAGTTCCGCCAGCGCCTGAGCCAGTCAGCCTCCGACCTGGTGGTCAATGCCATGGGCTTTCTGGGGGTGCCTTACAAACGCGGTGGCAACACCGCCGAAAACGGGTTTGACTGCTCTGGCTTTGTTCGTGCAGTTTTTGAGCAAACCGTGGGGGCCGTGCTGCCACGGCGAGCCCGTGATCAGGCCGAAGCCACCCAAAAGATAGACCGTCAAGAATTACAACCCGGTGATCTGGTTTTTTTCAACACCATGCGCCAGAAATTCAGCCATGTGGGCATCTACATCGGGGACAACAAATTCATCCATAGCCCCAAACCAGGCCAACAAGTTCAGGTTGAGGACATGCGTCAGGCCTATTGGGACCGCCGCTTCACAGGGGCTCGAAGGGTGCCCACCGACTCAACGCAGCGCTGAATTCGGGGGCTATAATCATCGACTTCCTTGGGCAGTCCATTGTCTGCGACTGCCCGAGACGGGGTGTAGCTTAGCCTGGTAGAGCGCCACGTTCGGGACGTGGAGGCCGGAGGTTCGAATCCTCTCACCCCGACCACCCCGACCATGAGGTCATCCATGGGTCACTCTTCAAACCCAGCAGGTCTTCTCGGCTTGCTGGGTTTTCTTTTTTCTGGGCTCCTCCTGCGGTTGTAGAAGGCGTGACCCAACCCGGGATCCACTCGCCCCACTTCTTTGAACACTTTTATAGCAATTTTTCAGTTGACTAAAGGACACGGGGCGTATCTGGAGTTGTCACTGGCTCAAGCGTCAATTTTCTTTAACCTGGCGTCTGGGTTGAGATTTGGGGGTTGCGTGGGTCGTGCA
>JBEBAJ010000332.1:0-2708 GCA_041158965.1 Pseudomonadota bacterium
TAGCCCTCCCACACACAAATGGCCGCCAGGTGCGGTGGCTTATGAGCGGCAACACGCCACTGGTTGGTGGCGTAGTAGGAAATTCCAGCAAGACCGACCTTGCCATTGCTCCAGCTCTGTTGACCTGCCCATTCAATGCACTCATACAAATCTCTGGTTTCCCGTTTGGAATGATGATCGAGCATGCCCGGTGAGCGCCCTGCCCCACGCGAATCGACCCGCACGCAGATGTATCCATGAGGCACCCATTTTTCCGGGTCGGCGACTTCCCAGTTCTGGTACAGATTGCTGCTGCCTTTGGCGGTGTCAGGGTGATCCTTGACCATTTGGTTCCAGGCGCTGGGGTAACCCTCCTGGAAGGACAGTCCTTTGCCATAAGGGCCGTAACTCAACAAGACCGGGTGCGCCTCATTGTCGTCGGGCCGAAATACATCGGCACGCAACACCAGGCCATCATCCATCTGGACCGGCACATCCCAATCGATGCGCATGCCGTCTCTGGTTTCGGTCTTGTAAGGGGCATTATTCATTTGAAATCCTTCACTGGGGTTGATAGCCTATGGCCTTCACGATTTGCCCATAACGCTCGAAATCGGCGCGCAACACCTTCTCAAAATATTGGGGCGATTCATTCACCACCACCAAGCCAAGGTTTTGAAGTCGTTCGGTGACTGCCGCTTGAGCGATGGCGGCATTGATGCCTTTGTTCAGTTTCTCGACCACGGCAGCGGGGGTGCCCGCGGGCGCCACATAACCAAACCAACCCAGTGCGCTGAATCCGGGCACCACATCCTGCGCCAGAGGCGCATCGGGCCAATCGCTCACCCGTGTCGGTGAACTGATGGCGATCAGCCGCATCTTGCCCGATCGTATGTGGGGCGCAAAGGGCGCCATGCCCAAAATGCCAGCCTGAACTTGTCCGCTCAGGACATCGTTGGTGACTTGCACACTGCCCTTGTAGGGCACATGCAGGTAATCAAAGCCCCCTTTCAGCCGCAAGTCTTCAAAAGTCAGGTGTGGATATCCGCCCTCGCCATTGGTGGCCACGGTCAAACGCCCGGGGTTGGCCTTGGCGTAGGCGATCATCTCGGACAGATTTTTGAAAGGGGCATCGTTGTTCGCCACGATGGCCTGGAAATTGGTGGTGGTCAGGCTGACGGGTACAAAACTTTTCAAGGGGTCATAGGGCACCCTTTTGAAGGTGTGCGGGATCACCACCAGATTGCCCGCCTGGCCAACGCCGATGGTGTGGCCATCTGGCACCGCCCGCGCCAAGGCCGCCATGCCCACCTGCCCGCTGCCACCGGCGATGTTCTCAACGATCACCGGTTGCCCCCACATTTCGGTCAATATGGGTCCGATCATTCGGGCCGTGATATCAATGGAATCACCCGGCGGAAAGGGAATGATGATCTTGATAGGCTTGGTCGGCCAGGCACTTTGCGCCTGAACCCAAGCCACACCTGAGGCCATTGCCAAGCCGCAAACGGCTTGCAAGAGCCGACGCATTAAAAGGTTAAACGGGCTCATGAGGGTACTCCTTCAATCCACTTTGACACCGGTGTCCTGAATCACCTGAGCCCAGCGGGGCAATTCTGTCTTCAGAAATGCATTGAACTGATCAACCGTGTTGGGTGTGTATTCACCGCCAATGGCCACCACACGGGCGCGCATCTCCGCAGTGTCGAGCACGCGGTTGATTTCTCGATTGAGTTTTTGAACAATGGGGGTCGGCAATCCAGGCGGTCCAAATACCGCAATCCAGAGGCTGATTTGCAGCTCAGGCAGACCGGCTTCGGCCGTGGTGGGAATCTCGGCCGCACTCTCCATGCGCCGGGGAGAAGCCAATGCCAAACCTCGCAACTTACCGGATTTGACGTGGGGGTGCGAGGTCGAAATGCTGTCGCAAATGAACTGGGTCTCACCACCGATGAGCCCTTGCACAGCGGGCGCGGCCCCTTTGTAAGGGATATGGGTCATTTTCACCCCGGTAGCCCGCATGAACATTTCGGTGCACAAATGCCCCCCGCTGCCCGAGCCTGGTGAGGCGAAATTCATGCTGCCAGGCTTTTGCCGCGCCAAGGTCACAAACTCCTGCAAGGTTTGGGCAGGGACTTGGGGGTTGATCACATAGTAAAACGGCAGTGTGGCCAGATTGGCCACCGCCGTGAAATCTTTGGCAGGATCAATGCCGCTGTTGCGCAACAAATAAGGGCTGATGTGACTGCTGGTCGATGCAACGAGCAGGGTGTAGCCATCTGGTGCAGACTTTGAGACTGCCCCGGAGGCTATGGTGCCGGTGCCACCGGGCCGGTTTTCGACCACAAAAGGCTGTCCAGTGCTTTCGGTCAGCTTTTGCGCCACCAATCGGGCCAAAACATCGGTCGGCCCACCGGGCGGGAACGGGATCAACACTTTGACCGGCCGGTTTGGATAATCCTGGGCCCCGGCCCCAAGCGAAAACAGTCCCACACACAAGACGCCCAAATATCGCCAGATTTGTTGACGCATGATCAAACTCCTCATTGAACCAGAACCGTAAAACCAGTCATGCCAGTTGGCCACCCAACACTTTGGCAAACCAATCGGCCATGTAATCGGCCGCCAAGCTGCCGTTGTCCGCTTGGCAATGCTCTGCCCCGCCTTCATCGATGGTAAAGACGCGCAATTCACGCTGCGAGCTATGAATGGCCGCGTCATACAAAGCC
>JBEBAJ010000333.1:0-2707 GCA_041158965.1 Pseudomonadota bacterium
GCACCGCCATGGCGGTGCTTTTTTATTTCAAAAGCATTCTTTTTTGGCCGTCTGAACGATTTTTGTCAGGTAACTGGGCCGTCAATTTCATAAAATCTTCATGTTGCGATATGGACCAAGGCCAGCGTGCCCGGGGCCAAGGCAGCCGGTTTAGGCCAGCATTGCGGGGGCAGCCCCAGTGCTGACCTGAACCGATTTTTTTAATTGAGGAGAACACTCTGATGAATGCCCCCAGCGCGCAAGGCCTGAAACTGACCCCCCCCGCCTTTGTCAAACACGAACGGCTGATCGCCTGGGTGGGCGAGATGGTGGCCCTGTTGCAACCCGATGCCGTGCATTGGTGTGACGGCAGCGATGAAGAGTACAACACGCTGTGCCAGAAACTGGTGGACGCGGGTATTTTCATACGCTTGAACCCGGCCAAGCGGCCCAACTCTTACCTGGCCTGGTCTGACCCCTCGGACGTGGCACGGGTGGAGGACCGCACTTTCATTTGCTCCAAGCGCCAGATCGACGCGGGCCCGACCAACAATTGGGTCGACCCGGTGGAAATGCGCGCCACGCTGCACCCCTTGTTCAAGGGCTCGATGCGCGGTCGCACTTTATACGTGGTGCCGTTCTCCATGGGCCCGCTGGGCAGCCCGATTGCCCACATTGGGGTGGAGTTGTCGGACAGCCCCTATGTGGCCGTGAACATGAAGCTGATGACCCGCATGGGCAAGCCGGTGTTTGATGTGCTGGGCAGCGACGGCGATTATGTGCCCTGCGTGCACACGGTGGGCGCGCCGCTGCAGCCCGGGCAGAAGGACAGCCGCTGGCCCTGCCACCAGACCAAATACATCGTGCATTACCCCGAGACCCGCGAGATCTGGTCGTTTGGTTCAGGCTATGGTGGCAACGCCTTGTTGGGCAAAAAGTGCTTTGCCCTGCGCATTGCATCGAACATGGGCCGCGATGAAGGATGGCTGGCCGAGCACATGCTGATCTTGGGGGTGACGAACCCTGAAGGGCGCAAATACCATGTGGCCGCCGCCTTCCCCAGCGCTTGCGGCAAGACCAATTTCGCCATGATCATTCCGCCCAAAGGCTTTGAGGGCTGGAAGGTGACCACCATCGGCGACGACATCGCCTGGATCAAGCCGGGACAAGACGGTCGCTTGTATGCCATTAACCCGGAGGCGGGTCTTTTTGGGGTGGCCCCGGGCACCAATGCACTGACCAACCCGAATTGCATGGCCAGCCTGGACAAGGATGTGATTTTTACCAACGTGGCCCTCACGGACGATGGCGATGTGTGGTGGGAAGGGTTGGGCGAACCGCCCGCCCATGCCATCGATTGGCAAGGCAAAGACTGGACCCCCGCGCTGGCCAAGGAAACCGGCGCCAAGGCCGCGCACCCGAACGCCCGCTTCACGGTGGCGGCGACGAATAACCCGGCGCTGGACCCGGCCTGGGACGACCCCAAGGGGGTGGCCATTGATGCGTTTATTTTTGGTGGCCGCCGCTCGAACACGGTTCCTTTGGTGACCGAGGCGCGCAACTGGACCGAGGGGGTGTACATGGCCGCAACCATGGCGTCTGAGACCACCGCCGCCATCATCGGTGCGCAGGGTGTGGTGCGCCGCGACCCGTTTGCCATGTTGCCCTTCACCGGCTACCACATGAGCGACTATTTCCAGCATTGGCTGAACATTGGCGCGCAGATTGCCAAGACCGGGGCGGTGCAGCCGCGCTTTTACACCACCAACTGGTTCCGCAAGGGCGAAGATGGCAAGTTCATTTGGCCCGGTTATGGCGAGAACATGCGCGTGCTGAAATGGATCATTGATCGCATCGAGGGCAAAGCCCAGGGGGTGGAGCACGCCGCGGGCGTCAGCCCTTCGTTTGAGGAGATCACCTGGACGGGCCTGAATTTCGGGGCCGATCAGTTCAAGTCGGTGACGGCCATTCATAAAAACGAGTGGCAGGCCGAGCTGAAAATGCACGACGAGTTGTTCACCCAATTGGCGCACCATCTGCCCCAGGCTTTGGTGCAGGCCAAGCAGACCCTGGCGCAAAAGGTCGAGGCGCTGGCCTGATTGGGCTTGCCCCCTCTTTTTAGCGCATCGAAGCAAAACGCCCCGTTGAAAAACGGGGCGTTTTTTATGATGCCCGCTTGTCAGCGGGCAGGGGCTGCGATCAACCCTGGGCGCGGCGCAACTCGGTCATGAGGCGCGGGTCGTGCTGCGCCATTTCCCACATGATGGCGTCTTGGCGGGCGAGGCGCCAGGCCTGCAGGTGACGGCGCACTTGCTGCCCGAAGGCACAGGCCATGAGTGCGAAGGGGCGCACCAGGGCGGCCAACACCCCTTTGGGGCTTTGCAGGTCGGCAGCGATTTGTCGGAAGGTGGCAATGGCTTGCTCGGCGCGGATGACGCCGGGGTGCTGGGTGGGGTAGTCAGCGTGGGCAAATGAGGTCATGGTGAACTCCTTTCAGATCGGTTGCGGTACAACCATGAAAGAATTATAAGGGAAAACCCGTATATGTGTTTTTCTTAAGGAAGCTCTGCAAAACTCGCTGCGTGCAAGTTTCGCCCAAAATCGGGATGCCATGCAAGGCGGATTTCGTAGCAGATATCGGGATATCTCTGCAAGAAATCCAACGAAGCAGGGCGCCCGAGTTTGGGATGAAACGACGCATGGGGTTTTGCAGAGCTTCCTTAAGCAA
>JBEBAJ010000334.1:0-2703 GCA_041158965.1 Pseudomonadota bacterium
GAGATGGCACAGACGCTGGGGCTTTGTGCGGTCGGGCGTGCCGTCAACCGGCATTTCTTTTGTTACACCGCGCGTCACCGCTTTGTGCCCCAACCCGAGTTGGCCGCAGCAGTGGCCACGACAGGACAGCCATGAGCGATATCTGGCGCACCGCCTGGCGCGACATCTGGCGCGACTTGCGCCAGACCGAACTGAAACTGCTGGCCATTTCTGTGGTGTTGGGGGTGGCGGCCCTGAGTGCGGTGACATTGTTGTCTGATCGCCTGCTCGCTGGCATGCAAAGGGATGCCGCCAGCCTGCTGGGGGGCGATGTGGTGGTGGTGAGCGACCAAGCCCCGCCCGAGCAGTTTGAGCGTGAGGCCCGGGCGATGGGTTTGCGTGCGGTCACTTCGCTGAGCTTTCCCACCATGGCACGAAATGCTCAAGAGGAAGGGCGGCTGGTGGCCCTTAAATCGGCCCAAACTGGTTACCCGTTAAAAGGTCAGTTGGTGCTGAGCCGCCGCGCTGATTTAACGCCCGAAACCATGGGCGCCAGCGTGCCCGGGGCGGGTGAGGTGTGGATAGAGCCAGGCTTGGCACAGGCCCTCGATCTGAACCTGGGCGATGAGATCCAGATCGCCCGATTGCGCTTGCGCGTGAGCGCTTGGGTGGTCAACGAGCCTGATCGTGGTGCGGGTTTCATGAACTTTGCCCCCCGACTGTTCATGAACCCCGACGATGTCACACGCTCTGAGTTGATACAACCCGCCAGCCGGGTGACTTGGCGACTGGCCTTGGCCGGGCCGGCCCCGGCTGTGGCGCGTTACGCCCGCTGGGCCACCGAAGAAGCCACCAAGACCGAGGTGCGCGGGGTGCGGATTGAAACCCTGGAGGCGGGGCGGCCCGAGATGAAGCAAACCCTGGACCGCGCTGGCCAGTTTTTGCGACTGGTTGCTTTGCTGGCCGGTTTTCTGTGTGCGGTGGCGGTGGCCCTGTCGGCGCGTGCTTTTGCCCTCAAGCGGGTGACGCATGTGGCCCTGCTCAGGGTGATGGGGCAGACCCAGGCCCAAATAGTGACCCGCTATGCCATCGAGGCTTTGGGAATTGGTGGCTTGGCCAGTTTGCTGGGCCTGATGCTGGGCTGGGGTTTGCAAGGGTTGCTGATCGAGGCGCTGAGCGGCTTGGTGGACACCGAGCTGCCCCCGCCCAGTTGGGGGGCCCTGCTCTTTGGTTTGGGGGTAGGCATGACCTTGTTGGTGGCCTTTGGCCTGCCGCCCATTTTGCGGCTGGCGCAAGTGCCGGCATTGCGCGTGATCCGCCGTGAATGGGGCCCGACCAATGGTGGCACCCGCATGGTTTGGGCGCTGGGCTTGGCCGGTTTTGTCGGGCTCATGTGGCAAGCCAGCCAAAATTTACGCCTGGGGCTGATTGTGCTGGGTGGTTTCGCATTGGCATTGGCCGTTTTTTCGGGCTTGGCCTGGCTGGCTTTGCGTGCCCTGCGGGCCTGGGTGAATGAGCAAACTGCACCGGTCTGGCTGGGCTTGGCAACCCGTCAGATGGCGGCGCGACCTGGCCTGGTGATGTTGCAAGTCAGTGCCATGGCCATGGGTTGGATGGCCCTGATTTTGTTGGTTTTGTTGCGCACCGATCTCATGAACGCCTGGCAGACGGCCACGCCCGCCGATGCCCCCAACCGATTTGTCATCAACATTCAGCCCGACCAGGGCCCCGGCTTTGAAGCCCGCTTGCGCCAGGCCGGTGTGCAGCGCTATGACTGGTTTCCCATGATTCGGGGGCGCTTGGTGGCAGTCAATGACCAATCGGTGGGCCCAGAGCAATTTCAGGATGAGCGGGCCAAACGCTTGGTCGATCGCGAGTTCAATTTGTCGCACACGGCGGCCCTGCCGGGCCACAATCAAATTGTGGCGGGTGTTTGGACCCCTGAGGAGGCCGACGGCCTGAGCATAGAAGAAGGCATCGCCCGCACCCTCGGGCTGAAACTGGGCGATCGCTTGCGTTTTGACCTCGCCGGTCTGATGCTGGACGGGCAGGTCACTTCCATCCGTCATGTCGAATGGACCTCCATGCGCGCCAACTTCTTTGTGCTGTTCCCGCGCTCGACCATGGCCAATGTCCCGATGACGTATATGACGGCTTATCACAGCCCGCCGGTGTCTGGCTTGGACAAGCAATTGCTGGCCCAATACCCCAACATCACGCAGGTGGACCTCAGCGCATCCCTCGGCCAGTTGCAATCGGTGCTGACTCAAGTCAGCCGGGCGGTCGAATTCCTTTTTCTCTTTGCGCTGTGCAGCGGCCTGGTGGTGTTGGTGGCGGTGGTGGTGCTCACGCGCGAAGAGCGCATGCGTGACCATGCCGTGCTGCGCGCCTTGGGGGCCAGGCAAGCGGTCTTGTCCAAACTTCAGTCGGCCGAACTGCTGGGCACGGGTGCCTTGGCGGGCACGCTGGCAGCCGCCATGGCCCTGGGCGTGGCTTGGTTGCTGGCCCGGGAGGTTTTTGATTTTTCCTGGCACTTGCCCTACTGGGTGTTGCCGATGGGGGCGGCCTTGGGGGCAGGCGTCGCCGGGGCGGTGGGTTGGTTCACGCTGCGCACAGTGCTGCGCCAGAGCGTGACCCAGACCTTGCGACAATCTGAATCATGACAAACCCCAGCAGCGCATTTGAGTGGGTCGGGGGAGAAGACGCGGTGCGTGCCCTGGTGGA
>JBEBAJ010000335.1:0-2695 GCA_041158965.1 Pseudomonadota bacterium
CGCGCCAGCAAAGACGGCGTCAACGGCATACGCGTGTATGTGGGCAACGCGGGTTCCTTGCCCGTGGAATTCATTGAACAGACCATGCCGCTGGTGGTGGAGGAATGGGCACTGGTGACCGACAGCGGTGGCGCTGGTCGCTACCGGGGGGGGCTCACGGCACGACGCACCTACCGCGTTGGTTTTGACCAGGCGACCTTTACCGTGGCCGGTGAGCGCGGACAGTTTGCACCGCAAGGACATTTTGGCGGGCAGGCAGGTGCGCATTTCCTGTGCAGTGTCACGCACCCGGATGGCAGCACCGAGTTGCTGCCTCCCAAGGGCGCCACAGCGGTGGTACGTCAAGGCGATCGGGTGGTCGTGCAGCCCGCAGGGAGTGGTGGCTATGGTGATCCGCGTCAACGTCCTGCTGAGGATGTGATGGCCGATCTGGCCAATGGCTACATCAGCGAAGCCTCGGCTCGCAACCAGTATGGACGCACACCGTGATGAGTGCGCAACACTTGCCTCTGAGCGGCACGTGTGTGGTCGAGATCGGCCACAGCCTCTCGGCGCCTTACGCGGCCAATATCCTGGCCCGGTTGGGTGCTCGCGTCATCAAGATTGAAAACCATCGGGGGGGTGATTACGCGCGCGACTGGGGGCCGCCCTTTGTGGACGGCGCCTCGGTGTTGTTTCATGGTGTGAACAATGGCAAAGCCAGTATCCGCGCCAATTTTGACGATGCGCACTTTGTCCAGCGTCTCAAGGCCTTCATTCTTGAGCATGCCGATGTGGTGCTGCAAAACCTCAAACCAGGCACCTTGGAGCGCCATGGACTGGGTGCTCAGCAGTTGACCGCGGAATCACCCGATCTCATTTACTGCAACCTGGGAGCGTTTGGTCGCACGGGTCCATTGAAGGATGCACCCGGTTACGACCCACTGATGCAGGCTTTCAGCGGCCTCATGAGCGTGATTGGCAATGCGGGTGACGATTACAGCCGAGTGCCAGTGTCGCTCAACGACAAGGGCACCGGCATGTGGGCCGTGATCGGTATTTTGTCAGCGCTCTTACAAAGACGCCAGGACCCTGCCCATGCCAGCCGTATCGTGGATGTGTCCTTGTTTGAAACGGCACTGAGCTGGATGTCCGTGCCCCTGTCCGACCGCCTGGCAGGAGGCGCCATGCCGCAGCGCAATGGGTCGGGCAGCCCCAATATCGTGCCTTACCAGGTGTTTCGATGCGCCGATGGCGCCCTGATGATCGCAGCGGGCAATGACAAATTGTTTGCTGCATTGTGCGGTGTGCTGGAGTTGCCCGAGTTGGTGACAGATCCACGCTTTGCGACCAATGGGGCGCGTGTTCAACACCGTCAGGCCTTGATTCCGTTGTTACAAGCCAAGGTGGAGCGCTTGAGCATGGCGCAGTGCCTGGAAAAAATCTCTGCTGCGTCCATCCCGTGCGGCCCCATGCACGACCTGGACCAGGTGCTTCAACATGAGCAAACCCGGGCACTCGGCATTTTGCAAACCACACCCAACGGGCAAGTGACCACCATGGGCCTGCCTATCAGCTTTGATGGCCAACGTCCTGCGCTGGCTGGTAACGGCCCCGCGCTAGGGGCTCATGACGACTTGCTTCCCTAACCCTGATCACTTGACCACTCACAAAGGAGACACAATGAACTCGACTGAAACACGCGACGACATGAACCGTTCGACCCGCCGGCGATTGGGCCTGGTGGGGGTGCTAGGGCTGGCCTTGGGTGCACTGATCCTGGGCTTGTCCTCCCCCGTCCTGGCGCAAAACGCCTGGAGCCCCAACAAGCCGATTCGCATGGTGATTCCCTACCCGCCGGGAGGGGCAACCGATGTGGCCGCCCGTGCCTTGGTCATGAAACTGGGCGATGCCCTGGGCCAACCCATGGTGCCCGACAACAAGGCGGGTGCCAACGGCATGATTGCCTCTGAACTGGTCTTCAACGCACCGGCTGATGGCTATACCGTCTTGATGGCCACGGCCGACACCAACTCCATCAACCCCAACGTCTTTTCCAAGATGTCCTATGTGGCGCGAGACTTTCGTGGCGTTGCGCCAGTGGCCAAGGTGAACTTCATGTTGGTGGCGCGACCGGGCCTGAAAGCCAACACGTTGAGCGAACTCGTGGCATTGGCCAAGGGCAGTGAGTTGACCTATGCCTCCTGGGGCGTGGGGAGCACCTCGCAAGTGGCCATGGAGATGTTCAAGGCCAAGGCTGATGTGAAAATTTTGCACGTGCCCTACCAGGGCGCTGCTCCTGCGTTTCAGGCCATCATGGCCGGGCAAGTGGATGTGATGATGGCCCCTGCCTCCATCGTCATTCCTGCCCTCTCCAAGGTCAAGGCCTTTGGTATCGCTTCGCCCCAGCGTTTTGCAGGAACCACTGTTCCTACCCTGACGGAACAAGGCTATGCCGTTGATGCCGACGCCTGGGTCGGGTTGCTGGCCCCGCCCAAAACCCCGCAAGCCGCGATTGACCACATCTACAAGCAGGTGAACGCCGTGACAGCCGATCCGGAGATGAAAAAACGCTTGCAAGACATTGGTCTTTCAAGCTTCTCGCCCGCCATGACCCAGGAGCAGTTCCACAACTACATGGTGGCCGAGATCGACCGCTGGGGTCAGGTCATTCGCAACGCCGGCATTCGCCTGGACAACTGAGGCCAGGGGCGGG
>JBEBAJ010000336.1:0-2691 GCA_041158965.1 Pseudomonadota bacterium
TGGTGGGCGAGGTGAAGAGCGACTTGTAAGAGGCGTCTTGGGGGTCAGAGGGCATGATGGGCACGCACGAAATGAGATCCATCTATTGCACCAAAAAAATCAGCGTTTGCCGCGCCAAAAACTGTGCGGCATGACCGTTACCGTTCACCACAGAGGCACAGAAAACACGGAGAAAAATGGGGGACTCACCCCCAACCACCGCCCCCCCGCCAATCAGCCCCGCGCACTCAGTTGAATCTCTGGCGCCAGCGCCGCCCCCAGCGCCGCATGCAAATAGCAGGTGCGCGCCGACATCTGAACCAGTCGCTCCATCACCTCATCGGTTTCTTCGGTGTGCACAAACACATGCGTATCCAGTGGCATGGCCAGGGCCCTTCCCGACTCCACCCGACAAGGGCTGAACTGAACCAAGCGCAGCGCCCGCACCTTCATGTGGTGGTGCGCCACATAACGCAACAACTGGGTCATGAAACAAAAGGCAATGCCGGCATGGCCATGCGCCAGTGCGCTGGGGGCCTGGTCGCCTTGTACTCGGTCATCGCTATCGATGGCAAATGCCGAGCCGCCCAGTCGATTCGCCCAGGTCAGGCTGCGGCCCCGGCCTGCATCAGAAGCACACTGCCCATGAATGGGAATATCCACCCGGCCAGCCTCCCAGCCCGAGGGTGGGGTAGGGTTCTTCACCACCACAGGAGGTGCTTTGCGCACAATCTCGGGCCAGGCCTGCTCGCTACTCAAAGGGGCGGGCGCCTGTGCCCAGGTTTTAAAAGGGTCCAGGGCATCGGTCTGGCTGGGCCTCAGTTCGCGCAACTGCACCCGTCGGCCATTGGCATACAAGGCAAAAGTGTTTTGCAAGGGCGTCGCCCATGCCGCCAGCAAGGGCGAGGCCAGTGCGGCC
The DNA here is from genome assembly GCA_041158965.1 of Pseudomonadota bacterium. Classification (GTDB taxonomy): domain Bacteria; phylum Pseudomonadota; class Gammaproteobacteria; order Burkholderiales; family Burkholderiaceae_C; genus Limnohabitans. The sequence goes on from JBEBAJ010000336.1 coordinate 899, forward strand.
CGCTGCGCCAGGCTGTGCAGCACTTCGTCTGGCGCCGTGGTCTTGGCCTGTACCGTGAATCGGGGCGGCATGGCTTGTCCGCGCCCTGTCCCTTTAAAAAATGAGCCCTCGAACACATAGTCGTTGAACCCCAGGCTTTGCAAGTCGCGCAGCGCCACGCCGTCTTTTTGGGCCAGTTGCGCCATTCTTTGCAATAACTCGGCTTGCAATGCCGCCGACATGAATCCCAGCGGAAACGGGGCCAAATCGGTGCCTTGCAGCGCCGGCCCTTCGTCGCTCACCATGCGCCAGGCCGAGCCATGCTCGCCCTCTTGCACCACCGCCTCTTTCTGATGGCCACCCATGGCCCGCGCCTGGGTCACGAACAGGTCTTGGGCATCGCCCAAACCCAACACCCCGGGCCGCGCGGTCCCTGCCCGGGTTTTGAAGCACAGTGGGTGGCCCGAACCTTCTATGGTGTCGGTGCTGGCAACGGAAGAAGACATCGTTCAGTCGCCCCAAAAAAAACCATGGTAGGCCACGCACACACGGGCCACAAGCACTGGCGCGACTGCGCGCCCTCAGCGGCACTCGGGCGGGGCCAGCTGCGAGCGCAAGCGTGTGCCGCCGGGCAGGGTGATGTTGGCGGGCGCGGTGCTGTCCTTGCTCAGGCACTTCCAGAGCAAATTGCCTTGACTCGGTGGCGTAAACGCACTGGTGCCGCCCGGCAGGGCCACCGGGGCAGACGAAGTGCCTGTGAAGGGCACCAGCAACACCAGGGCATCCCCGGCAGCGGCGCTGGTTTTGATCGAAATCACCCCGGTGTCGGGGTCGATGCCCACGCTCTCAATATTGGCGGTGGCTGCCGGGGCCGCATACCCCTGGGCATAGCCTTGTGATGAGCCATTGGGGTTGCCGCCGGAGAGGTTCTCCAACACCACGTTTTTGGCGCCACCGGCCAGAGCCAGGCCTTCCGACACCCGCGCCCGCACCAAATGATCCTGATACGCCGGAATGGCAAAAGACGCCAACAAACCCACGATGGCGATCACCACCATCAACTCAATCAAGGTAAAACCGCGTTGCAAAAAAAACATGGTCAGCTCCTATAAAGAAAGCTGACCATGATAGGAAGAAAACCGGCTGAAAACCGGCCTAAAAGTGTGCGCTATGCACCCTCTTCTGATGATTTATTGGCACTTTTGCGCCCCAGGTACTGACCCAGCAAAACCACCAAAATGGCCCCTGCGGCAGCAGCCACATAATGCAGTGCCGGGTTTTCGGCCACCACCTCGCTGAGGGCCACATCGCTGACCATGGTCTCGCCACCCACCCAGCCGATCAGTGCGGCCCCCAGGGTCACAATGATCGGGTAACGCTCCATCAGCTTGATCATCAGCGTGCTGCCAAAGATCACCAACGGAATACTGATGGCCAGGCCGATGATCAGCAGCGTGGTCGAACCTTTGGCGGCCGCCGCCACAGCAATCACATTGTCCAGGCTCATCACGATGTCGGCGATCAATATGGTGCGCACCGCCGCCATCAGGCCTTTTTGCTCGGCATCGCCTTCCTCATGGTCGTCTTCTTCGCTCAACAGCTGCACACCGATCCACAGCAGAAGCAAGCCGCCGATGATTTGCAGGTACGACAAAGCCAGCAACTGCACCGCCACCACCGTCAAAGCGATCCGCAGCACCACGGCCGCGCCAGAGCCAAACATGATGGCTTTTTTCTGCTGGTGTGCCGGTAGTGAGCGGGCGGCCAGTGCGATCACGACCGCGTTGTCACCCGACAGAATGATGTTGATCCAG
>JBEBAJ010000337.1:0-2657 GCA_041158965.1 Pseudomonadota bacterium
GATTCTTTGACCACCCGGTCAAAAATGGAGAAACGGGTATTGCGGGCCTTGCTTTGGTCCCAATCGAAGGCGACCGTGATTTCCGGGCGCGGGAATTGGACGGGTGCCACATGCATGGTGTCGCCAATGGCAAGCAAGCGGGCCGTGCCAGATTGAATCAGATAACAACTGTGGCCCGGTGTGTGCCCCACTGCTTCGACTGAGCGGATGCCGGGGCTTAGCTCTTCACCCAGCTGGAAGGTTTTGATGCGATTGCCGTAAGCGGCCATGGCCCGCTTGGCGGGTATGAAGCGCGGCTTTTGGTTGTCGGGGGCTTTGGCTTCCACCTCCGGGTTGCCCCAGTAATCCATATCGTCTTTTGAGATGCGGATGATGGCATTGGGAAACATGGCCGAACCATCGGGGGCCACCGTGCCGTGCAAATGGTCGCCGTGCATGTGAGTGATGTAGATTTCATCGATCTGGTCGGGCGTGATGCCAGCCGCGGCGAGGCATTGTGGCAAGCGCCCTGCGGTAGGCCCCAACATCTTGGCCCCACCGGCATCGAGCAATACCAGCTTTTCACCAGTGTTGACCAAAAAAGTGTTGACTGGCAATCGCATCGGCGATTCAGGCCAGCCACCCGCTGTCAAAAGCGACTTGACCAAGGCCGGGTCGGCCTGTAACACCGCAGGCGGGATGTCGATGTAGCCGTCGAGCATGGTGGTCACCTCAAAGCCGCCCAGCTTCATGCGGTGCACGCTGATGACCTGGCTGCCTGCCATGGGGGCCTTGGCCTGTGCGGGGAGGCCCAGGGAAGGGAGAATGGTGACAGAGGCTGCTGCGGCACTGCGCTGAAAAAAGTCACGTCGGCTCAGGGGGGTGGGTTGCATGGAAATTCACCTTTTTTGTCAAAGAATGGGTGGTGGCTTGAATGTAATCGTTGCGGGGGGCCAGAGGCCAGCGAATTCCTGCAAGACCCCATGCGCCAGTGCATCTCAAACCCGGAGGTCACTTGCAAGCAGCAGGTTTTTATGTATTTCAATGAATTATCCCCACATTTTTTATGCGCACTTAAGGGTTATTTTTGCTTAGAATCTGGAAGAACGCCACCCATGCATAGGTCATCGTTCATGAAATCTGCTGCTTTTGTCATCTCGCGCCAACTCAAGGCCCCGCGCCCACTCGTCTGGGATGTATACACGCAAGCTGGGCATTTGCGGCACTGGTTTGCCCCCAAAGGGGTGACGATGGCCCATGGCACGATGGACTTTAGAGTGGGTGGCCGGTTCCACTACAGCCAGGTGCTGGACGACGGCAATGCTTTATGGGGCTTGTGGCAATTTCAGGAGATCGAAGCACCAGAGAAGATTGTGCTGATGCAGCACTTCTCCGACCCACAGGGTGGCGTGTCGCGCAACCCATGGCACGCTTCCTGGCCGCTGCACACCCTGTCTTGCACCACATTCAGCGATGAAGGCGGCGGCACTTTGCTCACGGTTCGGTGGCAACCGACACAGGCCAGCGAGGCAGAACAAGTCGTCTTTGCCGAGGGCCATCCGAGCATGAGCCAAGGCTGGGGCAGCGTGCTGGATCGGCTGGAAGAGTATTTGGCGCAGTGTCTGGCGGGTGGAAACGACTGATCAGCCAGCGACGGGCGAGCAGATTTCGACCAAAGTCCCGTCCGGGCAGCGAACGTATGAAACGGTCTGTCCCCAGGGTTTCACCAATGGCTCAACCAGCGAAACTGCGCCATGCGCCAAGGCGCGGGCGTGGGCTTGAGCGACTTGTTCGGTGACCAAGGCGATCTCCATGCCCAGCGGCACCGCAGACTCATTGGCCTTCACATAGCCCTGCGGCAGGATGCACGCGCCCAACTCATGCGTGGCAAAGGCCAAGGCCGTGTCGCCGGTGTCCATTTCGGCGTAGCCCGATTCATGGACGAAGCGCCGTTTCAGGCCGAAAGCATTTTCGAAGAATTCGACCGAGGCCAATACATCTGGCACATAGATGATGGTGTAGCCTAACTTCATGGTTTGCTCCTGGAGTCAATGCCCAAGCGTAAAGGGTGGCGGGTGGTCAAGCAGGCCCGCACCGTCGATCATGACAGCAACAACGCTTTGCAGTATGCCGCAAATCAAGGAAGCTCTGCAAAACTCGCTGCGTCAGAGCTTCCTTATGCCTCATTCAGCCCAAATCAGGTGCGATCAATGGATCGGCGCTTGGGCCAGCGGCAAGAGGGTGCTGATGCGATCAAGTTCTGCAGCAGTTTTTGCGACTCCGGCAATGTAGCGGTCAGGGCGCAAGAGCACGGCGCGCACACCATGCTGTTGCAGCCAGGCATGAATGGACGGGTCATGAGCGGGCAACACCACCACACCCCGGGCATGCCAACTGCTTCGGGTGTCTGCACTCACGGCGTCAAGGAGCGATTCATCGCCGATGATGGCAAAGTTCAGACCCAGAAGGGCATCGAGCAGGCGGCCATCGGCCAGCTGGGGTTGCGGAAAGATCTGCGCCACAACCTCGGCATCGCCTTGCCAGACCCCGGGGCCCAAACGGGGTGTGGGGTAGTGGAAGATTTCAGGCTGACCGGCTTTGAACTTGGCGTCGCGTTCGCGGGCGGCCTGCGGGTCGGTGGCCTGGATGATGCCCCCGAGCTTGACGGCCAGCTCAAT
>JBEBAJ010000338.1:0-2655 GCA_041158965.1 Pseudomonadota bacterium
GTTCACGCCGATCCGCGAGTTGCTGGCCGAGGTGCCGATGGCGCGCGAGCGCGGCTATGGCCCGGGGCGCTTTTCGTTCAATGTGGCGGGCGGGCGCTGCGAGGCGTGTCAGGGCGACGGCATGGTGAAGGTGGAGATGCACTTCATGCCCGATGTGTATGTGACCTGCGATGTCTGCCGGGGGATGCGCTACAACCAGGAAACCCTGGATGTTTGCTACAAAGGGCACAACATCGCGCAAATTTTGTCGCTGACGGTCGAGTCGGCACTGGAGCTGTTTGCGGCGGTGCCGGCCATTGCCCGCAAATTGCAGACGCTGATGGATGTGGGCCTGAGCTATGTGCGGCTGGGTCAGTCGGCCACCACGTTGTCGGGCGGCGAGGCGCAGCGGGTGAAGCTGGCGCTGGAGCTCTCGAAGCGGGACACGGGCCGCACTTTGTACATTCTGGATGAGCCGACCACCGGGCTGCATTTCGCCGACATCGATTTGTTGCTGAAGGTGTTGCACCAGCTGGTTGAGGCGGGCAATACGGTGGTGGTCATTGAACATAACCTGGATGTCATCATGACCGCCGACTGGGTGGTGGACATGGGCCCCGAGGGGGGCTCTGGCGGCGGCCAGGTGGTGGCCGCTGGCACGCCGGAAGACATCGCCCGCCACCCCGACAGCCACACCGGGCGCTATCTGGCGCGTTTGCTGCGCCCCTGAACCGGTAAAAAAAAACCCCGCCGGGTGGGCGGGGCTTAAACCTTGGAGAAACTAAAGGAGAGATCAGCGGTTGTAGGCCGTTTCGCCGTGCGAGCTGATGTCCAGGCCTTCGCGCTCTTCCTCTTCGGTCACGCGCAGACCCAAGACCAGGTCAACCAGCTTGAAGGCCACCACAGACACCACACCCGACCAGATCAAGGTGGTGATGACGGCTTGCAATTGCACCCAGACCTGTCCGGCGATGGAGTAGTCGGGGCTGGCGGCATTGGCCACGTAGTCGAAGATGCCGGTGCCACCCAGCGAAGGGGCAGCGAACACGCCGGTCAGGAGGGCACCGACGATGCCGCCGACGCCGTGGACACCGAACACGTCGAGTGAGTCGTCGGCACCGAGCATGCGCTTCAATCCGGTGACGCCCCACAGGCACAGCAGACCGGCGACCAAGCCGATGATGATGGCGCCCATCGGGCCCACAAAACCACAGGCCGGGGTGATGGCGACCAGGCCGGCGACGGCGCCGGAGGCGGCACCCAACATGGAGGCCTTGCCTTTGGCCAGTGCCTCGCCAGCGGCCCAGCTGAGGGTGGCGGCGGCGGTAGCGACCAGGGTGTTGACGAATGCCAGGGCGGTCAGGCCGTTGGCTTCCAGGTTAGACCCGGCGTTAAAGCCGAACCAACCCACCCACAGCAAGGAGGCGCCAACCATGGTCAAGGTCAGGCTGTGCGGGGCCATGGCTTCGCGGCCATAACCGGTGCGCTTGCCCAACATGTAGGCGCCCACCAAACCGGCCACGGCTGCATTGATGTGTACCACGGTGCCACCGGCGAAATCGAGCGCACCTTTGGCCCACAACCAGCCCGCAGCGGCGGTAACGGTTTCGAGCGTGGCGGCGTCGGTGATGGCGTCGGGGCCATCCCAGTACCAGACCATGTGAGCGATGGGCAGGTAGCTGAAGGTGAACCACAAGGCGCTGAAGAGCAACACGGCAGAGAACTTGATGCGCTCGGCGAAGGCGCCCAGGATCAGCGCACAGGTGATGGCGGCGAAAGTAGCCTGGAAGCCCACGAATGAGAATTCGGGGATGACGACGCCTTTGCTGAAGGTGGCGGCGATGGTATCGACCGTCACGCCTTTGAGGAAGGCTTTGTCAAACGAGCCAAAGAAGGGCGAGCCGCCGGTGAAGGCCACCGAATAGCCGTAGATCACCCAAAGCACATAGATCAGGGCCGAGACCATGAAGACCTGCATGAGAACGGACAGCATGTTTTTGCTGCGCACCAGGCCGCCGTAGAAGAGTGCCAGGCCCGGCAGGGTCATGAGGATGACCAGCAGCGTGGCCACGGTCATCCAGGCGGTATCGCCCTTGTTGGGCACAGGGGCGGCAGCCGGTGCAGCGGCCTCGGCAGCCGCCGGGGCTTTGGCGTCGGCAACGACTGCGGCAGGGGCCGGTGTGGCGGGCGCGGTTTGCGCCATGGCCATGCCGCCGCCCAGCATCAGGGCCAGGCCCAGGAAGAGAGAGGAGAGGAATTTTTTCATGATGAATGGCTCCGAGGGGGTCAGAGGGCTTCTTTGCCGGTTTCGCCGGTGCGAATCCGCACGACCTGGTTCAAGTCGTAGACAAAGATCTTCCCGTCACCGATTTTTCCGGTGCGGGCGGCGCCTTCGATGGCTTCGATGCAACGATCAACGATGGCGTTGTCGATGGCTGCTTCGATTTTCACTTTGGGCAAAAAGTCGACGACGTATTCGGCGCCACGATAGAGCTCGGTGTGCCCTTTCTGGCGGCCAAAGCCCTTGACTTCGGTGACCGTGATGCCCTGCACGCCGATGGCGGAGAGCGCCTCACGCACTTCGTCGAGCTTGAAGGGCTTGATGATGGCGGTGATCATTTTCATGCTGGCTCCTTGGATGGATCGGGGCAATCAGAAGGTGTATTTCACGCCCAG
>JBEBAJ010000339.1:0-2645 GCA_041158965.1 Pseudomonadota bacterium
AGCCCGTGTTTTTTCAGTTCGGCATTCAGGTGATCGAGCACCAGGCCGGGCTCGACCACGGCGGTGGCAGACTGGGCATCGACTTGCAAGATGCGTCGCACATGCTTGGTGTGGTCGATCACCAAACCAGCGCCCACCGTTTGCCCGCATTGGCTGGTGCCACCGCCACGCGGCACGATGGGCACATCCAAATCACGGCAGATGTCCAATGCCACCCCGACCTCGTCTATAGAGCGCGGCACAAACACGCCGGCAGGCATGACCTGATAGATGGATGCATCGGTCGCATAGCGGCCTCGATCGGCGGTATCAAAGCGCACCTCGCCCTGGGTGTGTTGGCGCAATCGGCGCGCCAACTGAGCGGCGACTTCATGGGTCACCCGGGCGACATGCTCGTAGGCTTGGTCCGGGCTGACCTGGGCGAGGGAGGACAAGGGCGCGTTCATGGCTTCGATTTTCCTGTAAAAATGGGACTTTTGCTCAATCGCTTGAGGAAGCATATGCAACTCGATGCCCATCCCGGTGGCCGCCACTTCTTGCAGATCCCTGGCCCTTCGCCCGTGCCCGATCGCATTTTGCGGGCCATGAGCCTGCCCACCATCGACCACCGTGGCCCCGAGTTTGGGGTGTTGGGACTGAAGGTGCTGGGTGACATGCAAAAGATTTTTCAGACCCGCCACCCGGTCATCATCTATCCCGCCTCTGGAACTGGGGCCTGGGAGGCTGCGCTGGCCAACGTGGTCAGCCCTGGTGACCATGTGCTGATGTATGAGACAGGGCATTTTGCGGCGCTTTGGACCAAGCTGGCCAAGCGACTGGGGCTGAACACCGAGGTGTTGACTTTGCCGGGCATCGAAGGCTGGCGCCGTGGCGTGCAGGCCGATCTGATCGAGCAGCGCTTGCAGGCGGACAGCGGCCACCAAATCAAGGCGGTTTGTGTGGTCCACAACGAAACCTCTACAGGGGTCACCAGCGACATCCGAGCGGTGCGCGAGGCCATCGATCGCTGCAAGCACCCGGCGCTGCTTTTGGTCGACACCATTTCGGGCTTAGCGGGGGCCGACTATCGCCACGATGAATGGGGGGTGGATGTCTCGATCAGTGGTTCGCAAAAGGGCCTGATGTTGCCGCCAGGCATTTCGTTCAATGCCCTATCGCCCAAGGCCATCGAGGCCAGCAAGCACTCTCGCCTGCCCAAATCGTTTTGGGCCTGGGATGAAATGATCGAGATGAACAAGACGGGCTACTTTCCCTACACCCCCAGCACCAATTTGCTCTATGGCCTGAGCGAGGCTTGCGACATGATCTTGGCCGAGGGCCTGCCGCGCGTCTTGGCCCGTCACCAGCGCTGGGCGGCAGGGGTGCGTTCGGCGGTGCAAGCCTGGGGCTTGCCCATTCAATGCGCCGACCCGAAAGTCTACTCGCCCATATTGACAGGGGTGATGACGCCGGAAGGCATAGATGCCGATGCCGTGCGGCAGGTCATTTACCAGCGTTTTGATTGTTCGCTGGGCACGGGCTTGGGCAAGGTGAAAGGCCGTATGTTCCGCATGGGCCATTTGGGCGATAGCAATGACCTGACCTTGGTGGCCATGGTGGCCGGATGCGAGATGGGCTTGAAGCTCTCTGGCGTGAAATTGGCAGGGTCTGGCGTGCAGGCGATCATGGATCACTTCAGTGCCCATCCGGGTGGATTGGCGGCCTGATCTTCTTCTGCGGTCGGGTTCCAGTGGCCGATCAACCGGTCAGTCGTCAATCAGGCCCAGGCGCTTGGCCATGCCGATGCGTTGCATCTTGCCGGTGTCGTTCAGCGGGATCGCCTCCAGACGCAAGACGCGGCGCGGCACCTTGAAGTCGGCCACGCGCTGCGCCACAAACTGACGCAACTCGGCTTCGGTCGCTTCCATGCCGTCGCGCAGCACCACCGCAGCGCCCACTTCTTCGCCCAGCTTGGGGTGCGGGATGCCAAAGCAGACCACCTGGCGCACGGCGGGGTGATCGAGCAAGATTTCATCAATTTCCAGGGGGCTGATTTTTTCGCCGCCCCGGTTGATGATCTCCTTGATGCGGCCCGTGATCGTGACATAGCCGTCGGTGTCCATCATGCCCTGGTCGCCAGTGCGAAACCAGCCGCTGGTGAAGTTTTCGGCATTGGCCTTGGTGTTGTTTTCGTAGCCCGGTGTGACGTTTTCACCCCGGATCACGATCTCGCCGATGGTGCCGCGATCGAGCAAATTACCCTCGATATCCATGATGGCCACCTCGGGGCCCGCAGGCAAACCGACCGAGCCCGGCTTATTGACCCCGGGAGGCAGCGGGGTACAGCACATCTGGTGCGCAGCTTCGGTCATGCCGTAGGCTTGTATGACGGGGGCTTTGAAGAGTTTTTCCAGTTCGGCCTGTACCTGTGGCAACAGCGCCGATGAAGAAGAGCGGATGAAGCGCAAGGGGTTGCGCTCGATCACATCGAGGTTGTTCGCTGCGCGCGAAAGAATGGCCTGGTGCATGGTGGGCACCGCCGTGTACCAGGTCGGGTGCGCCTCGTCCATGATCTGGAAAAATTTCAGTGCATTAAAACCAGTGGTGCAATACACCGAGCCGCCCTGAGACAAGGGGGCCAGGATGCCAGCGATCAAGCCATGGAT
>JBEBAJ010000340.1:0-2632 GCA_041158965.1 Pseudomonadota bacterium
ACTGTTACTGATCATGTCCACGCTGATTTTCATTGGTTTTGGCGGGCATGCTTTGTTATTGGGCATGATCAGTGACTCTTTCAACAGTTTGCCGATCGGCACCCACATCCTGACCCAGGACAATATCGGGCGACTGATCCGCTGGGGCTCCATGATTTTTCTGGGAGGGCTGCTCCTGGCTCTGCCAGTCATGGTCACCCTGTTACTGATCAATATCGGTCTGGGCGTGATCTCGCGTGCGGCCCCGAGTCTTAACATTTTCGCACTGGGTCTGCCTGCCATGATCGTGGCCGGTTTTTTGATCCTGATCCTGTCTCTGGAGAGCATCGGCACCCGCATCGAATGGTTATGGGTCCGCGGTTTTGACGTGGTCCGCGACATGACAGGGGTGGCCTATGGCCGATGAAGATCGCACAGAACACCCGACGGCGAGGCGACTCAGCAAGGCCATTGAAGAGGGTCAGGTCGCCCGATCCATAGACTTGTCCGCTGCCGCCGTCACTGTCGGTGCCATGGGCATGATCATGTACATGGGCCAAGGCTTGTTTCAGCGTTTGTCTGACCTGTTCGCAAAAAGTTTTGAATTTGACCGCAAAACCCTGGATCGTCCTGAAATGTTGATCAGCCTTTGGTCACAAAACCTTTTAGACGCTTTCTTGATCGTGTTGCCCATCGTGATGGTGACCATGTTGGCGGCGGTGTTGGTCAACGCCGCCATGTCCGGTCTGCATTTCAGCCCTAAGGCCTTCGCGCCTAATTTCACCAAACTAGATCCGTTCAAAGGCTTGAAGCGCATCTTTGGAAAGCATGCCTGGGTCGAGTTGGCCAAATCCATCCTGAAATTTGGCGTGGTCAGTGCAATTTTGTGGCTTTCTTTAAGCCACTTCATGGGTCAGTTGCTTTATTTGGGTGTGATGGACCTTGAGCCTGCCATGCAAAACTCTGGTGCCATGCTGACCCGGGTCGGTATTTGGGTGGCACTGGGCCTGGTCCTCATCGCCCTCATTGATGTGCCCTATCAAAAGTACACTCACTTCAAGGGGCTGAAGATGACCCGTCAGGAAGTGAAGGACGAAATGAAGAACATGGAAGGCAATCCGGAAGTGAAAGCCCAAATTCGTCGGCGTCAAAGGGAAATGGCCAATGCCAGAATGATTCAGCGGGTCAAGGACGCAGATGTGGTCATCACCAACCCTGAGCACTTTGCAGTTGCTCTCGAATATGACCCAACCGGCGACGGTGCACCCGTTCTGGTGGCCAAGGGCATTGACCATATGGCCGCCAGAATCCGGGAAGAAGCCACACAACACGGCATCCATATTTTTCAGGCCCCAACCCTGGCCCGCGCCTTGTATTTCACCACTGAGGCCGAGCAACAGGTGCCCGAAGAGCTCTATCAGGCCGTGGCGCAGGTCATCGCTTATGTGTTCAGCTTGGAAGCTTCCTCGCCGCATCAGGCCCGTCGGGCTGCGCCCCAGGTCAAAGTTCCTGAATCTATGATGTTTAACCCGGATGGCACAAAAGCCACACCGGCAGGAGCATTGGCATGATGATATCGATCGACCCCACATCCAGGTCGCCCTTGGGGCCCGTTTTGAGAACCGCCGACCGCATGCGATTGGAAGGTTGTGTCAACGCCTTGGCCAAAGAAGGTTTGAGTTTGGCATTGCAGTGCAGCCATGAGGCTTTGCTCGACCACTATGCCGGTCTGCTCTTGGGTCGCATGCGTTCCGATCAGGCATCTCATCAAATTGAAATATATTTTCCTTCTAACACCGAGTCTCTGATCCAGAGATTCAATTCAGTGTTGTCCGATCAGGACCTCAGCGAAGCCACCCGACCGGCACGGGATGCGCAGGCATGTCGGGTTTGGGTCGTGCATGATGCACAAAAGGTTTCAGACGCTGAATTGCAATTGCTGGCTCGACTTATTCATAATTTTCCAGGGGCCCGAATCAGAGCCCTTTTGTTGTTCCATCAGCCCGGTGGTGACGCGCCCATCTTGGCCGCATTCGGCCGAAAGCTGTTGCGCTGGGACATTGAGTTGCCAACCCCGGCACAAGCACTGGATGCCCTGGAGTTGGCCCAGGCCGATGGCACACACCCCAAAGTGGCTCAATTGTTGAGGCGGATCGGTTGCAACCCACAGGCCACCACCCCACTGTCTTTGGGGCTTGAGGCGCAAGCTCAGGCTGATCTGAACGCCAAACGCCAACCTAATGCCCTGAAATTCGACATGAAGACCTTCCCCGGACTCATGGTCTCATCCTTGCGCCAGGCCATGGAAGGCTTGCGGCAAGTCAAGCCCCCGAAGTGGAATATGTTGCAACCCACTTCCAAACGCCTCTTGGTGGGCGTGGCTGTGGCCTTGATGACTTCGCTGACCCTGATGGCCTGGCTACAGCCGCAGGCCTTTCACTCGCGCCCACCCTCTTCTGCCCCAACCAAAGCCCCCGACTCCGCCCCCGTCAAACCTGCGGCAGAATCGTCCAAAACCGAGCAAAAACAAGGGCCCATCGGTTTATTCCGCTCCAGCTACGGGGTCAAATCTTGAATAAACCCGCCATTTTGCGCCAGAGCGCACCGCATCAGGTAGAAATGTCAGAGGGCAGCAAAGACGCCAGCCGTCGGC
>JBEBAJ010000341.1:0-2620 GCA_041158965.1 Pseudomonadota bacterium
ACCTCGCCCGGGTCCAGCCCTGTGATCTGGTTGGCAGGCACCCGGCTGTCAGAGCAGCCTATCCAGAGGTATTTGGGCGATTGCTGCTGCGCCAAGCCCGAGAAAAAACCCGGCGTCTCACGCTCCATGCGTGCCGCCCACTGGCGGTTGTTATCGAACAGGTGTTGTAACGATGCGGCCATGGTTCCATCTTAACGGCTCAGGCCGTCTCGGCAAACAACTCACGCCCAATCAACATCCGCCTGATCTCGCTCGTCCCTGCCCCAATCTCATACAGCTTGGCATCCCGCCACAAACGCCCCAGCGGGTATTCATTGATATAACCGTTCCCCCCGAAAATCTGCACCCCCTCGCCCGCCATCCAGGTCGCCTTTTCGGCACACCACAAAATCACACTGGCGCAATCCTTGCGCACCTGCCGCACATGCTCGGCCCCCAACATATCCAGGTTCTTGCCCACCGTGTAACAAAACGCCCGGCCGGCCTGCAACACCGTATACATATCGGCCACCTTGCCCTGAATCAGCTGAAACTCCCCAATGCTCTGACCAAACTGCTTTCGATCATGAATATAGGGCACCACCTGGTCCATCACCGCCTGCATGATGCCTATCGGCCCGGCGGCCAACACGGCACGCTCATAATCCAGGCCACTCATCAACACCTTCGCCCCCATATTCAGGCCACCCAAAATATTCGCCTCGGGCACCTCCACATTCTCAAACACCAACTCCCCCGTGTGGCTGCCACGCATTCCCAGCTTGTCCAGCTTTTGCGCGATCGAAAAGCCCTTCATCCCCTTTTCGATCAAAAACGCCGTCACCCCCCGCGCCCCCAACTCAGGCTCGGTCTTTGCATACACCACCAAAGTATCGGCATCCGGGCCATTGGTGATCCACATCTTGTTGCCATTGAGCACATAGTAACCACCCTTGTCCTCGGCCCGCAGCTTCATGCTGATCACATCACTGCCCGCCCCCGGCTCCGACATCGCCAAAGCCCCCACATGCTCACCGCTGATCAACTTGGGCAAATATTTTTGCTTTTGCGCCTCTGTGCCATTGCGCTTGATCTGGTTCACACACAAATTCGAATGGGCCCCGTAAGACAAACCCACACTGGCCGATGCCCGCGAAATCTCCTCCATCGCCACCATATGCGCCAAATAGCCCATATTCGCCCCGCCATAAGCCTCCGGCACCGTAATCCCCAGCACCCCCAACTCGCCCATCTTGCGCCACAAATCCATCGGGAACTGATCGCTGCGGTCTATCTCCGCCGCACGCGGCGCAATCTCGGCCTGCGCAAAACTCTGCACCGCATCGCGCAGTGCGTCAATGTCCTCACCCAGTTGGAAATTCAATCCTGGCAATGTACTCATGGTTCACCTCAAACAATTTTAGGAATCGGGGCAATCGTCGCCTGCATGATCGCGCAATCCGACTCCCGGCCCTGCTCATCCACCTGAACAATGCGGGCCGCAGCCACAATCACCCGTCGGCCCGCCCGTATCACCTCACCCCGGCCCATCAACTCACCCCCTTGAAAGGCCGCCAGAAAATTGATCTTGTATTCAATGGTGGTCACCTCCAGCCCCGGCTCGGCCACCGTCAACGCGGCATACCCGGCACAAATATCGGCCAAAGCCCCAATCGCCCCTCCATGGAACCCCCCCTGCTGCTGGGTCACCTTCTCGCTATAGGGCAAGCTTATCTCTACCCGCCCCAGCGCCACCTGGCGCAACTGCGCCCCCCAGTGGCTCATCAGCCCCTGGCGCGCCAAACTCTCGCTGACGCGCAGCCACAGGGCAGGGTCGGTATTCTCTGGCACTTGGGTCATTTCTTGTGTTGCCGCGCCAACAGGGCCCGGGCTTCCTTTTCCTGCGCCTTCACCTCATCCAGATTGACCTGAATTTCCTTCAGCTGCTCCTCCAGCTGCACCCGATGCTCGGCCAACACCAGCAAAAATTTTTGCAACTGCGGCACCGTATCGCGCGGGCTGTCGTACATGTCAATGATCTCTTTGGCCTCACTCAAAGACAGCCCCAGCCGCTTGGCGCGCAGCGTCAGTCGCAAGCGTGTCCGATCCCGGCTGCTGTACACCCGATTGCGCCCTCCCGGACCGCCCCGCGAAGGTTGAAGCAGGCCCATGTCCTCGTAAAAACGAATGGCCCGCGTGGTCAGGTCAAACTCTTGCGCCAGATCGCTGATCGTGTAAGTGGTCGCCATGATGACAAATTGACGTTTACGTAAACGTCAATTATGAAGGAAAATACCCCACAATGACCAGCCCCCCGCACGAATTGAAAGCTGTGCTCTCCACATGCCCCGAACCCGGCCAGGTGCTTGAAGTCACGCCCGGCGTGCGCTGGTTGCGCATGGCCCTGCCCTTCGCCCTCAACCACATCAACCTGTGGCTCTTGCGCGATGAATTTCAGGGACGCCACGGCTGGACCCTGGTCGACACCTGCATCGACCACCCCGCCGCCCGAGAGGTTTGGGAACACGTCTTCCAACACCACCTCGAAAATTTGCCCATCGTGCGTGTAGTGGTCACTCACATGCACCCCGACCACATCGGCCTCGCGCACTGGCTGTGCCAGCGCTGGCAAGCCCCCTTA
>JBEBAJ010000342.1:0-2608 GCA_041158965.1 Pseudomonadota bacterium
TGTTGTTGATGACCGGGATCGAGGGTGCCTGGAATTCGATTTGGGCCAGGCGATCGCGCAGCCGCTCTGCGGCGGGTTTCATGAGGCCGCAGTGAAACGGGGCTGACACGGGCAAGGGCAAGGCGCGTTTGGCACCCATGGACTTGAGCACCTCGCAGGCCCTGTCGACCGCTGCCTTGCTGCCCGCGATCACGGTCTGCCCGGGGTCGTTGAAGTTGGCCGCGGAAACGGTTTCAGAGGCACCCAGCTCGGAGGCCACCTGCGCACAACCTTGCACCACCTGCTGGGCGGGCAAACCCAAAATGGCGGCCATGGCACCCTGGCCGACGGGCACGGCTTCCTGCATGGCCTGGGCCCGCAAGCGCACCAAGGGCACGGCCTGTGCCAGGCTAAGCACCCCGCTGGCGACCAAGGCCGAGTACTCGCCCAACGAGTGACCGGCCACAGCCAGGGGCCGGGTGCCGACTTCGGCCTGCCAGACGCGCCATGCGGCGATGGCAGCCACCAACATGACAGGCTGGGTGTGGGTGGTCAGGGCCAGGGCTTCTTTGGGGCCTTGTGCGATCAGGGCGCCCAAGTTTTCCCCCAGGGCCTGGCTGGCCTCTTGCAGGGTCTCGCGCACCACCGGATGGTCGCCCCAGGCGTCGAGCATGCCCACCGACTGAGACCCTTGGCCTGGAAAGACAAATGCGAATGCGGTCATTGGAAAAAATGAAAGATCAGTATTGAACCAGGGCAGCGCCCCAAGTGAACCCGCCGCCCACCCCTTCGAGCATGAGTCGTTGCCCACGGCGAATGTGGCCTTGGCGCACGGCAAAGTCCAGAGCGAGGGGAATCGAAGCGGCCGACGTGTTGCCGTGGTCTTGAACGGTCAGCACCACTTTTTCCATGGGCAAGCCCAATTTGCGGGCAGTGCTCTGGATGATGCGGATGTTGGCCTGGTGCGGCACCAGCCAGTCGATGTCGGTTTTTTGCAATCCGGCCTTGGCCAGCACGCTCAGAGCCGCCTCTTCCAACACGCCCACGGCGAGTTTGAAGACCGCCTGCCCCTCCATTTTCAGCACGGGGTCACCCAGGATTTTGCCGTTTTGGACATGGCCCGGCACACACAAAATATCGACGTGGCGGCCATCGGCGCGCATCTCGGTGGCCAGAATGCCTCCCGCCTCAGAGCGGGCTTCAAGGACGACGGCACCGGCACCATCGCCAAACAAGACGCAGGTGGTGCGGTCGGTGAAATCGAGCAAACGGGAAAACACCTCGGCGCCCACCACCAGTGCCCGTCGGGCGGTACCGGCCCGGAGCATGGCATCGGCCACCCCCAGGGCATAGATGAAGCCGGCACAGACGGCTTGCACATCAAAGGCTGCGCCGCCCAATATCCCTTTGGCCTCGGGGCTGGCTTGCGACAACTTGTGTTGCAAGATGCAAGCGGTGGAGGGGAACACCATGTCGGGTGTGGAGGTGGCCACAATGATCAGGTCGAGGTCTTGCGGGCCCAGTCCAGCGGCTTGCAGCGCATTCAGGCTGGCCTGCAAAGCCAAATCGGAGGTGGTCACGCCGGGCTCGACAAAATGCCGCGCACGGATCCCCGTGCGCTCCACGATCCAGTCATCGGAGGTTTCCACCCCCTGATGCGCCAGCTGCGCCACCAAGTCAGCGTTGGTCAGGCGGCGCGAGGGCAAGTGACTGCCAGTGCCCAGCAAGTGGGAATGGATGGGATTCATGAATTCGATGGGGTCGGGGTCGCAGCCTGGGCCGATAACAAAGGGGCCGCATGGGTGATTCTCTCTTGAACCTTTTGCATCAGTTGATGGGCTGACGCATCATACGCCCGGATCAGGGCCCGTTCAAAAGCGAAGGCGTCGGCCGAACCGTGGCTCTTGAACACCAGGCCGCGCAAACCGAGCAGGGCTGCGCCGTTGTAGCGCCGATGATCCACCTTGTTTTTGAAGTCTTTTAAGACCGGATAAGCGAAAATAGCAACAATATAGCTCCAGATATTCACTTTAAAGCTGTCTTTGAGGAAAGTGGTCACCATGCCCGCCAACCCTTCGCTGGCCTTGAGGGCGATATTGCCGACAAAACCGTCGCAGACCACGATGTCGACTGTGCCCTTGAAAATATCGTTACCCTCGACATTGCCATAAAAGTTCAAATCGCCATTTTTAGCAGCAGAACGCAACAATTCAGCGGTTTTTTTGATGACTTCGTTGCCTTTGATGACTTCTTCGCCCACATTCAACAAGCCCACCGTGGGCTCGGGGTTGTCTTGCAGCACCGAAACCAGGGCCGATCCCATGACTGCAAATTGCAGCAAATTCTCGGGTGAGCAGTCGACATTGGCGCCCATATCGAGCATGGTGGTGCCACCGCCTTTGGCGTTGGGAAATTGTCCGGCTATGGCCGGGCGGTCTATGCCATCGAGGGTTTTGAGCACGTAACGGGCGATAGCCATGAGGGCGCCGGTGTTGCCGGCAGAGACTGCGGCATCGGCCCAACCCTCTTTGACCTGCTCAATGGCCCGTCGCATGCTGGAGTCGCGCTTGCGGCGCAAAGCGACTTCGACCGGGTCGTCCATGGCCACCACCTCAGAAGCATCAACCCA
>JBEBAJ010000343.1:0-2606 GCA_041158965.1 Pseudomonadota bacterium
TCGTCACCGACGCGACGCAGTTGGTCCAGGTCGTCGCCGAACACCTTGACCGCAACCTGTGATCGCACACCCGATACCATCTCGTCGACTCGGGCCGCAATGGGCTGGCTGATCGCAATTTCCACTCCGGGCAGAAATTTCAGCTTCTCGCGTATTTCGTCTGCAATGTCCTGCTGTGTGAGTCCGTCGCGCCATTGATCGCGTGGCTTAAGGCTCACCACAGGGTCGGACTCATGGGGCTGTCCGGGGTCAGAAGCTGACTCGCCCCGCCCCAGTCTGGATACCACCATTTGCACTTCAGGCACCGTTTTGATGGCGGCCATGGCCTGCGTTTCCATCTTGACCGACTCTTCGATGGAAATTTTCGGCACGCGGACAATCACCGGAGTGATGGATCCTTCTTGCATGGTGGGAATAAAGGCGGTCCCCAGAAATGGCACCCAGGCAAAGCTGCCAAACAAGGCCACCAAAGCAATGCCCAACACCTTTCGAGGGTGATCCAGAGACCATGACAGCATGCGAAGGTAGGGGGTTTTGAGTTGGCGCAACAACCACGTGTCGTGCTCTGCCCCGCCTTTGAGGACATAGCTGCACAACACAGGGCTCATGGTGAAACTCAGCACCAAAGAAAGGCTCAGGGCAATGGCGATGGTCAAGGCCAATGGTGCGAACATCTTTCCCTCCATGCCCTGCAAGCTGAGCAAGGGAAGGAAAACCAGAATGATGATGCCAACTCCATACAACACCGGTTTGCCGACTTCGGTGGTGGAATCAAGTATGACCCGCCACTTTGACTTGCCCTGATTCGCCGCCTCACCCAGTCTGGCAAAGGCATTTTCCACCACGACCACCGCGCCATCGACCATGAGCCCGATGGCGATGGCCAAGCCGCCCAATGACATCAGGTTGGCGCTCAAACCGATTCGGTTCATGGCCAAGAAAGTGAGCAAGGGAGTCAGCACCAATGTCGCGACCACGATCAAGCTGGAGCGGACATCGCCCAAAAAAATAAACAAAATGGCGATCACCAACACGATGCCTTCGGCCAATACCTTGGCCACAGTCTTCATGGCAGTGTTGACCAACTCGCTTCTGTCATAGAAAGGCACGATCTGTAAACCTTCAGGCAGCATGCCTTTTTGATTGATTTCTTCCACACGCGTTTTGATGCGTCCAACGATCTCGCGGGCATTCCCGCCACGAATCATCTGCACAATGCCTGCCACCGCTTCGGTCTGACCGTCTTTGATGATGGCCCCCTGGCGAACTTCCGAACCGAATTTGACCTCGGCCACATCCTTGATCAAT
Source organism: Pseudomonadota bacterium (assembly GCA_041158965.1). Lineage (GTDB taxonomy): Bacteria > Pseudomonadota > Gammaproteobacteria > Burkholderiales > Burkholderiaceae_C > Limnohabitans. Next base: position 1,309 of record JBEBAJ010000343.1, read on the forward strand.
ACCGGAGTCCCCTGAAACGCCTTGAGCGCAATATTGCCGATATCGTCCAGCGAACCAATCAATCCCACGCCACGAATCAAATACTGTTCCGCCAACGCTGGCAGCACACCGCCAGATGAATTGGCGTTGTTTTGGGCCACAGCGGAATAGACATCTTTAATGCTCAGTCCGTAATAGCGCAGGCGATCCGGATTGACCTTGACTTGGTATTGGCGGGCGTAGCCGCCCTGGGTGTTGATTTCTGCCACCCCCGGGATGGATCGCAACATCGGTCGCACCACCCAATCTTGAATCTCACGACGCAGTCGCAATTCGTCCTCGCTCAGGGGCCGCAATCGGCCATCTGCGCCTCGGTCTTTGGGGTGCTCCAAGGTGTATTGGTAAATTTCTCCCAAACCGGTTGACACGGGGCCCAACACCGGAGTGACGCCTGCTGGCATTTTCTGGGTGGCCTCAATCAGACGTTCGAGCACCAACTGGCGGGCAAAGTACACATCGGTCTTGTCGGTGAATACCAGGGTGACCAGAGAGACACCGTTGCGATTCAGCGAGCGCATCTCCACCAAACCCGGCAAGCCAGTCATGGAGATTTCAATAGGCACCGTGATGAATCGTTCGACCTCTGTGGGTGGCCGCCCAGGCGCTTCGGTCGCCACCTGCACCTGGACATTGGTGACGTCAGGAAAAGCGTCGACTGAGAGCTTTCGAACCGCCAACACCCCGGCGATCAGCAAGGCCACGCAAACCACCATCATCAGCACCCGCTGTTGCAGCGACCAGCGGACCAAGGCAGCGATCATCGAGAATCCCCATTGGAGGTCAGAACCTGCTGATTGCGCAAATTATTCAGATGAAAAGCCCCCTCAGAGATGATGATTGCCCCGGGCTCCAGGCCCGACTTCACCGGCCTGAATTGCCCCATCAACGGCTCTAATTCGACCGGTGTCAATCGATACAGACCGGGTTGCACTTGCACAAAGACATGGTCGTGGTCGTTTTCACGCACCACCGCAGCCTCCGGCACCACCGGCATATGTCGCACACCCAGCTCAATGCGCAAAGTCACCAACATCTGTGGTTTGAGGTCCAGGTGCGGGTTATCCAGCTGGGTGCGAATGGCCACAGTACGGGTCTCGGGCTGGATGGTATCCCCGACAAAGACCACCTTGCCGCGCAGGGTGCGATCCAGTGCGGGAATGTCTACTTCAACCGACTGCCCTCGTCGGATCAGGCTGGCCGTCTGTTCAGGCAAAGAGCCCACGGCCCAAACAGAAGAAAGATCTGCCACGGTAAAAAGC
>JBEBAJ010000344.1:0-2585 GCA_041158965.1 Pseudomonadota bacterium
GCCCAGCACCATGACCTGGCTGGCACCCACCACCACGCCGCCCCACTCGTAAGTGATGTCCTTGTACGGGGCTGCAAAGGCATGGGTGTCGGTGCCGATGTTCGGAATCATGGTCACCAGACCACGCGCCACATACCCCAGGCCAAAAGTCAGCATCACCACCGAGAACGCAGGCTGGCCCAGAATAGGGCGTATCACGGCCTTCTCAATCAGCCAACCCGCCAGAGCCATCACAAGTAAAGCCACGGGCACGGCCAACACATAGGCCAGACCCAGACCATCAATCAGCGCCAGGCCGCAAAACGCCCCCAGCATCATCAATTCGCCTTGTGCGAAGCTGACCGTTTCGGTGGCCTTGTAAATCAGCACAAAACCCAGTGCAATCAAGCCATAGATGCAACCTTGGGCCAGCCCACTGAAAACCACCTGCAACTCTTGCATGCTCTCCCTCTGTGTCGTTATAGGGCTCGCCCATCGGCGCAATTCAACCCGCTTGCCGACAACCCGGTCATCGGCAATTGAGGGGGGATTTTCCCGATGAGGGGGCACTGCGCCATGTGGGGAAACCCTGCCCCCTGCCCGCCACCGGGGCCTAAAACGGGTTTTCCCTCTGAAAATTCACGGACAGACCATGGCCAAAAAGCGCTTCGGTGCGTCTTTTCGCCGCCTAAAATGACCCTAGAAAAAAGAGGACTAAATGCCCGATCCAGCTTCATTCCCAGAACGCACCCCCCTGACGGGTGCGCTCGGGCGCTTTCGCGTGCTCGACCTGACCCGGGTGCGCTCCGGCCCCACCTGTGTGCGCGTGCTGGCCGATTTCGGGGCCGACGTCATCCGCATTGAGTCGCCCCCCGGCCTCGACCCCACCCAAGGCACCCTGGGCACCCGCGACAGCTCCGACGCCCTCAACCTGCATCGCAACAAACGCTCCATCACCCTCGACCTGAAACAAGCCCATGCTCAGCGCATCTTGCATCGTCTGGTTCAAGGGGCCGATGTGGTGGTAGAAAACTACCGGCCCGACGTCAAGCAGCGCCTAGGCCTCGATTACGCCACACTCAGCGCCATCAACCCGCGCATCATCCTGGCCAGCATCTCGGGCTTCGGCCAGGACGGCCCCTACCAAAAACGCCCCGGCTTTGACCAAATCGCCCAAGGCATGGGCGGCCTGATGTCCATCACCGGTCACGAGGGCCAGGGCCCGGTGCGTGCCGGCATCGCGGTGGCCGACTCCGGCACCGGCTTGTATGCGGCCATCGGCGTGCTGACGGCCTTGCTCGAGCGCGAACAATCGGGCCGTGGCCAATGGGTGCAGGCCAACTTGCTCTCGACCATGATCGCCCTGTGTGACTTCCAGGCGGCCCGCTATCTGATCGACGGGGTGGTGCCCCCGCAAGCCGGCAACGATCATCCGGTTTCCACCCCCATGGGGGCCTTTCGCTCCTCCGATGGCTACTTCAATCTGGGCGTGGGCAACACCCAACAATTCCGCATCCTGTGCGACCTCATCCATCGCCCTGATTTGCGCGATCACCCCGACTATCAGGCCAACGCCGGGCGGCTCAAAGACCGTGCCTTGCTGGCCGCTGAATTGGGTCTGGTGTTCCAGCAGCGCACCACCCGAGAGTGGGTCGAATTGCTCAATGGCGCAGGTGTGCCTTGCGGGCCCATTTACGACATGCAAGAGGTGTTTCAAGACCCCCAGGTTCTGCATTTGCCCACCACCACCACCCTCAGCCACCCCCGGCGCGGGCCCATCCGGGTGCTCAACCAACCCGTCATCCTCTCTCGCACACCGGCCCAGGTCACCCAAACCCAGTGCGAGCCGGGCCAACACAATCACCCCATCCTGTCTGAACTCGGTTTCACCGAATCGGACATCGAGCAATTCAAACAACAGAAAGTCATCTGACCATGAGCTCTACCGCAGCCGCCATCGGCACCATCCACCTGCACAAGCAAGGCCATATCGGCACCATCGTGTTCGACAACCCGTCCAAATTCAACGCCATGAATTACGACATGTGGACCGGCTTGCCACGCCTCATCCAAGACTGCGTGGACGATCCTGACATTCGGCTCATCGTGCTCACCGGCGCGGGTGAAAAAGCCTTTGTCTCAGGGGCTGACATCTCGCAATTCGGCGAGCGCCGCAACGGAGGCGACGCCGCCGAAGAGTACAACCGCGCCACCGAGGCCGCTTACGCCAGCGTGCTCGACTGCCCCAAGCCCACCCTGGCCAAGATCAGGGGCATTTGCATGGGCGGCGGCCTGGGCCTGGCCCTCAATTGCGACGTGCGCATCTGCGCCAGCGACGCCAAATTCCGCATGCCTGCGGGCCGCTTGGGTTTGGGGTATGGCATGGCCGGCATACAGCGCTTCATCGAAGTGTTTGGCCATGCCCACACCGCCGACCTGTTCTTCAGCGCCCGCATTTTCGGGCCTGCAGACGCCCACCACATGGGCTTGGTCAAACAGGTGTTCGAACTCGATGCCTTCGAAGCCGGGGTGCAGGCCTATGTTCAGCAGGTGTGCGAAAACGCTCCGCTCACCCTGGCCGCCGCCAAGCGTGCCATCCTCGAGCT
>JBEBAJ010000345.1:0-2568 GCA_041158965.1 Pseudomonadota bacterium
CCGCTTGGCGGCGTTTCAGTCGCAGCCGATGCGACATGCCAGCCATGCGGCCAAAGTGTTGTTGAAGTTCAAATTGCTGGATTGGCAGCGCATTCATGGAGATGCGCTGCTGAGATGGGCCGAGCAATGTCATTTTTTGCATCTCTTGCACCAGCGTTATTTCTTGACCCTGCCGCTGCATGACTGGGTGCAGCAGTGCATGCTGGATTTGGTGAGGGCCAAGGCGGCCCAAAAGGACGATGCCTATTGGTTGAACGCCTGAGGCCAAGCCTGAATCGCGAAGTGGATTGAGCCTCGAAAGATATCTTTCTTTTGTATTATTTTTTGTGATGTAATATTTCTTTATTGTTCATTATTTGGGGGCGTCATGGACCTCGCGGTGATTCCAAATGCCATCGGGCGTGGTGTGGTGGCGGGCGTGTGTGTGCTGGCCCACCTCGGGTGGGTGCCGACGGCGGCGCAGGCAGAGCCTGCGATACGGCAGAGCTGGCAAGCGTTTTCACAAGACCCGCAAAAGGTGCAAAGTCTGCGCGATGCGGTGGCCCGAATGAAGTCACTCAATGCCAGTGACCCCAAGGGCGTGGCGTACCGACAGAGCTGGACCTATTGGGCCAATATCCATGGCTACTTCGGCCCTGAATCGCCGTTTGGCACGGTGGCGCAAAACACGCAAAGTTTGCCTGAGCGAGAGGCCGCGTACTTCAAAGGCATCGTCGACATGACGCCACCCGATGACGTGGCCCGCCAGGTCTGGGCCCAGTGCCAGCATGGCACCCCGTGGTTTTTTGCCTGGCATCGGCTGTATTTATTCTATTTTGAGAAGCAGTTGCAGCTGGCCTCCGGCAACCCTGATTTGCGCCTGCCCTATTGGGACTACACCAACCCGGCACAGCTCAAGATGCCACCCGAGTTCACCCAGCCCACCTATGTGGACGCGGGCGGCAAGGTGCAAAGCAACCCTTTGTATGAGCCGCGCCGTGCGCCCGGCTGGGCCAATGCCAACCACGCTTTGAAGAGCCAGAGCACAGACATCGACAGTGCGCTCAGTGAGCACGAGCAGTTTGAAGATTATCAGGACGACATTGAGAACGGCGTGCATGGTTATATCCATTGCAGCGTGGCCGTGAATTGTCCGGTGGCGGACATGGGTGCTGTGCCGTATTCGTCGAACGACCCCATTTTCTGGATACACCATGCCAATATCGATCGGCTTTGGAGTTGCTGGCGCCAAATGCCAGGCCATCAAAACCCGATGGACGACGCTTTCGTGAATCAGCCCTTCACGTTTGTGGATGCGAGTGGGATGGCGGTGACGAATCTGGTGGGCGATTTGTTCAAGGGCCAGTTGATCGATTACCAATACGAGCAGGAAATGGCGTGCGCGCGCAGCCCGGCTTTGACAGTGGCCAAGCCTGCGGCGCCTGGCGCGGCCCCCGCCAAAACCGCCACGACTCGCAACCTTCTGCGGATGAGTGAGCCATTGAGCATCACGCAAAACGACACCACGGTGAAGTTGACCCCCTCTGCTGACGCCATGAATGGTGGGCAGATAGAGACGGGGGGCTTGAGTTTGGCGGTGAAGCCGGGTCGAGCCAGGCTGGTGTTGCGGGGGATCCGATTTGAAGACCATCCGGGGACGATGTTTCACATCTATTTAAAGCCATCAGGAGCTGAGACGCCCAAAGTCCATGTGGGCACGCTGAGTTTCTTTGTCCTGCCCCGTGCGGTGAGTGCGGCAAATGCGGCAAATGCGGCGAGTGGGTCGCATGAACATGCACACCCCAGCAAGCCGATGAACCGCACGTTTGATGTGACGCAGGCGCTGCAACAGTTTGCGGCGCAGCAGCAAGATCAAATCAGTGTGGTGATTGAAGCGGGAAATGGCAGGGAGGGTGACACCAGCCCAGCGGTGCGCAATGAAAACGCGCGAATGCAGATTAAAAGCATAGAGCTGATGCGCTGAAGCAGGGTGGGGCCGCCGATGTGGGTGCATTGCGGCGGTCAAGCGACACCAAAAAAGAAAAAGCCCGTCTCAGATGAGACGGGCCTTTTCGGGCTGTAAGAGCCTGACGATGTCCTACTTTCACACGGGAATCCGCACTATCATCGGCGCTGAAGCGTTTCACTGTCCTGTTCGGGATGGGAAGGAGTGGTACCACCTCGCTATGGTCATCAGGCATAACTTGTCGATATTCAGACCAGGGTCTGAACATCCAATTCATAGAGCAAATCAGCTGCTTGGTTTTTTGAATGCGTCACTTGGCACAACTTCCTTGGTCTACTGACCAAAGTTATAGGGTCAAGCCGCACGAGCAATTAGTACTGGTTAGCTTAACGCATTACTACGCTTCCACACCCAGCCTATCAACGTCCTGGTCTTGAACGACTCTTCAGGGGGCTCGAGGCCCCGGCAGATCTCATCTTGGAACGAGTTTCCCGCTTAGATGCTTTCAGCGGTTATCTCTTCCGCACTTAGCTACTCGGCAATGCCACTGGCGTGACAACCGATACACCAGAGGTGTGTCCACTCCGGTCCTCTCGTACTAGGAGCAGGCTTCCTCAAATCTG
>JBEBAJ010000346.1:0-2565 GCA_041158965.1 Pseudomonadota bacterium
TATGGTGCATCAGACGGCGCGACGCACCATCAGTTCTTTGATTTTGCCGATGGCCTTGGTGGGGTTCAGTCCCTTGGGGCAGACATCGACGCAATTCATGATGGTGTGGCAGCGGAACAGACGGTACGGGTCTTCCAGATTGTCCAAACGCTCACTGGTGGCCTGGTCACGGCTGTCGGCAATGAAGCGGTAGGCTTGCAACAAGCCGGCGGGTCCGACGAATTTGTCGGGGTTCCACCAGAATGAAGGGCAGCTGGTGGAGCAACTGGCGCACAAAATGCATTCGTACAGGCCGTTTAGCTCGTCGCGCTCTTCGGGCGATTGCAGGCGCTCTTTTTCAGGCGGCAGTGTGTCGTTGACCAAATAGGGCTTGATCGAGTGGTACTGCTTGAAGAATTGGGTCATGTCGACGATGAGATCGCGGATGACCGGCAAGCCCGGCAGGGGCTTGAGCACGATGGTGTCGGGCAAGCTGCGCATATTGGTCAGGCAGGCCAGGCCGTTTTTGCCGTTGATGTTCATGGCGTCAGAGCCACAGACCCCTTCGCGGCATGAACGGCGATACGACAGACTCGGGTCTTGTGCCTTGAGCTTGATCAGCGCGTCGAGCAACATGCGCTCGTGGCCATCGAGCTCGATCGTGACCGTTTGCATGTACGGCTTGGCGTCTTTTTCCGGGTCGTAACGGTAAATCTTGAAGGTGCGTTGCATGAATGAACTCCGGCTCAGAAAGTGCGGACCTTGAGCTCGATGCTCTCGACGGTCAGGGGTTTCAGGTTGACTGGCTTATAGGTCAGGCTGTTGTTGGCGCTGTGCCACAAAGTGTGTTTGAGCCAATCGCGGTCATTGCGGCCATTGGGGTTCTCCGGGGTGTCGCCGTAATCATCCACGGTGTGCGCACCACGGCTTTCTTTGCGGGCAGCAGCCGATTCCATCGTGGCTTGGGCGCACTCAATGAGGTTTTCAACTTCCAGGGCCTCGATGCGGGCGGTGTTGAAGACTTTTGAGTTGTCCTTCAGGCCGATGGCCTTGACGCGCTCGCGGATTTCGGCGATCTTGCGCACACCCTCGTCCATGCTGGCCTGGGTGCGGAACACACCGGCGTGACGTTGCATGGTTTGGCGGATGTCGTTGGCCACATCTTGGGCGTATTCGCCGTTTTTGGCAGATTCCAGGCGCGCCAGACGGGCCAAGGTCAGGTCGGCGGCGTCGGCTGGGATCGGCTTGTGGGTCTTGTTTTTCAGGTTGAACTCAACAATATGGTTGCCCGCAGCACGGCCAAACACCAACAAGTCAAGCAATGAGTTGGTGCCCAGGCGGTTGGCGCCATGCACCGACACGCAAGAACATTCGCCCACGGCATATAGACCGTTGATGGGGTCGGCGTGGCTGTTGGCTGTCTGGGACACCACTTGGCCGTGGATGTTGGTCGGGATGCCACCCATCTGATAGTGGATGGTGGGGACCACGGGGATGGGCTCTTTGGTGATGTCGACGTTGGCAAAGTTGTGCCCGATTTCATACACCGAGGGCAGGCGTTTCATGATGGTCTCGGCACCCAGGTGGTCGAGTTTGAGCAGCACATAGTCTTTGTTGGGGCCGCAACCACGGCCTTCTTTGATTTCCTGATCCATGGAGCGCGACACAAAGTCGCGCGGAGCCAGGTCTTTCAGTGTCGGGGCATAACGCTCCATGAAGCGTTCGCCTTCAGAGTTGAGCAAAATGGCACCTTCGCCCCGGCAACCCTCGGTCAGCAGCACGCCGGCCCCCGCCACGCCAGTGGGGTGAAATTGCCAGAACTCCATGTCTTCGAGCGGAATGCCGGACCGAGCGGCCATGCCCAGACCGTCGCCGGTGTTGATGAAGGCATTGGTCGAGGCCGCAAAAATTCGACCCGCGCCGCCGGTGGCCAGCATCACGGTTTTGGCTTCCAAAATGTAGAGGTCGCCGGTTTCCATTTCAAGCGCGGTCACGCCCACCACGTCTCCGTCGGCGTCGCGAATCAGGTCCATGGCCATCCACTCGACAAAGAAATTGGTTTTGGCCTTGACGTTTTGCTGGTACAGGGTGTGCAGCATGGCGTGGCCAGTGCGGTCGGCGGCGGCGCAGGCACGCTGGACGGGCTTTTCGCCGTAATTGGCGGTGTGGCCGCCAAAGGGGCGCTGGTAGATGGTGCCATCAGGGTTGCGGTCAAAGGGCATCCCCATGTGTTCCAAGTCGTAGACCACCTTGGGCGCTTCCCGGCACATGAATTCGATGGCATCTTGGTCGCCCAGCCAGTCAGAGCCCTTCACGGTGTCGTAAAAGTGGTAGTGCCAATTGTCTTCCGACATATTGCCCAAGCTGGCACCGATGCCGCCTTGAGCAGCCACAGTGTGCGATCGGGTGGGGAACACTTTGGACAGCACCGCCACATTCAGGCCGGCACGCGCCAGTTGCAGCGAGGCACGCATGCCCGAGCCACCAGCGCCGACGATCACCACATCAAATTTGCGGCGTGCGATATTGCTTGCAGAAAACATGAATCAGAGCCTCCAGAGAACTTGGATCGCCCAGCCGCCACAG
>JBEBAJ010000347.1:0-2541 GCA_041158965.1 Pseudomonadota bacterium
ACGCAAGAAAATGAGATCCATCCATTGCACCAAAGAAATGGGGGGCAGGCCCGAATTTCTGAATTTTTGTGAACGTTCACATACGAGGGATGACCCAAGGGTTCAACACAGAGGCACAGAAAACGCGGGGATAAATAACAGGCGGTCAGCCCTCAATGGGCGCTAAGCCCTTGATGCATCAGCGTTTAAGGCAGGAAACAAAATGTGCACAGTGAAAGTTAACTTTCACCTCACGATTCTGGCGGCGAAAAAATGAGGGTTTGACACGAGGTCTAACCCCAAAGAATGACCCCGTGCCCGCGTCCATTCATGGGGAGAGGTTGAGGCTTGCCCATTTTTAAAAACACGGGATTGTCCGAAGTTAGAAGATCGGGGTGATTTTGCGGATGCGGTGGTTGTAGTAATCTGACACATACAGATTGCCGCTGGTGTCCACGGCGACGCCCGAAGGATTGTTGAATCTCGCCGCAGTGCCCGTGCCGTCGAAGTGTCCTCCCACTTGCCACCCTCCGGCCACGGTGCTGACCACGCCTGAGGGGCTGATTTTGCGCAGCAATTGATTATTGAAATCCGCCACATACACATTGCCGCCGGCGTCCACGGCGATGCCGTAAGGGTTGTAAAACTTTGCGGTCGTAGACGTGCCGTCCGATAACCATAGGTCCCCGCCACCCCGGCCACTGTGCTGACCACCCCCGCTGGGGTGATTTTGCGGATGAGTTGGTTAACCTGATCTGCTACAAACACATTGCCACTGGTGTCTAAGGCGAGCAAAGTTGGAGTGTTAAATTGCGCCGTTGCCCCCGTGCCATTGGCTGAGCCCGATGTGCCACCTGTGCCTGCCAAGGTGTTGACCACGCCAGCCTGATTGATTGTGCGGATGAGGTGGTTGTTCTGATCCGCGACAAACACCGTGCCACTGAAGTCCACAGCGATGCCTGACGGATTGCGAAATTTCGCTGTTACTCCTGTTCCATCTACATTGCCCGCCACCCCGCCAACCCCGGCCAGGGTGCTGACCACGCCTGCAGAGCTGATCTTGCGAATGAGGTGGTTGTCTTTGTCTGCCACATACACATTGCCACTGGTGTCCACGGCGACGCCGTGAGGCTGGTTAAATTTGGCTGTACCACCCGTGCCATCCACAGTCCCTGAAGAGCCCACTCCGGCCAGGGTGCTGACCACACCCGCTGGGCTGATTTTGCGTATGCGCTGGTCCCACAGTGCGGCCACATACAGATTGCCATTGGTGTCCAAGGCTATTTGAGTTGGGTTACTAATGGTTGCTGTACCAGCCGTGCCATCATTAAATGGAAGGATTTGCCCCGATCCTGCAAATGTAGTCACCAACCAATTGGTGGGAGCGGCGCTGCCGCTGCCGGAACTGCTTGCTGAACTGCTGCTGGAAGCACTGCTGGAACTGCTGACAGAGCCACTACTTGAACTGCTTGCTGAACTGCTTGAGCCACTGGCGGAACTGCTTCCCGAGCTGCTGCCTGACCCACTGTTAGAGCTGCTGCCACTGGTGTTGGTGCTGCCGGAGTCTCCACCCCCGCCACCGCCACCGCCGCAGGCGGCCAGTAGCGCAGCGGCATCGAGTGCCAAGGCGGTGCCCATGAAGTGGCGGCGCTTCAAGCCCAGTGGCTCGGCGGGTGGGCTAAATGCGGTGTCGGGCTGAGCCGACAGGTGAGCGGTGTTGACAGCGAGTGCAGGGTTACGGATTTGGCCGGGGTTGATGCTGCTGACGGTGCTGTCAGTTTGACCGGTGTTGCCGGGGCTGGTTTTGGGGTGATGGTGGTCCATAAAACCTCTCGGGGAAGGTGAAGCGCGCACCGTGTGCGACATGCTTTAATGAACTATATTGTAATAAATTTTGCATTCAATGTATATTTTTATATTATTTTTTTAAGGAAGCTCTGCAAAACCCGCTGCGTGCAAGTGGCACCCGAGTTTGCGTCGCCACGACGCATGGGGTTGCGCCGAGCTTCCCTTGTAGAACGGACGGGTCTTGTCCGCTGGCTTTCAGGCGGTACAAGATCCCATTCAGCCAAATACAGTACAGCGGGGGTCTTTTTTGGGGGATGCAAAAAAATGCAGGGCCGCCCAGTCGATTCGCCCAGGTCAGGCCGAGCTGTCCCTGCCCGGGTTTTGAGCACAGTGGGTGGCCCGAACCTTCAATGGTGTCGGTGCTGGCAATGGAAGAAGACATCGTTCAGTCGCCCCAAAAAACCCATGGTAGGCCACACGCACACACGGGCCATAAGCACTGGCGCGACTGTGCGCCCTCAGCGGCACTCGGGCGGGGCCAGTTGCGATCGCAAGCGTGTGCCGCCGGGCAGGGTGATGTTGGCGGGCGCGGTGCTGTCCTTGCTCAGGCACCTCCAGAGCAAATTGCCTTGGCTCGGTGGTGTAAACGCGCTGGTGCCGCCCGGCAGGGCCACCGGGGTAGACGAAGTGCCTGTGAAGGGCACCAACAACACCAGGGCGTCCCCAGCGGCCGGGCTGGTTTTGATCGAAATCACCCCGGTGTCGGGATCAATG
>JBEBAJ010000348.1:0-3620 GCA_041158965.1 Pseudomonadota bacterium
TTTCTTGCAGAGATATCCCGATATCTGCTTCGAAATCCGCCTTGCATGGCATCCCGATTTTGGGCGAAACTTGCACGCAGCGAGTTTTGCAGAGCTTCCTTAGAATGCCCACTTATGAACGATCTGGCCAATAAACGCATCACCCTGGGCTTGAGCGGCGGCATTGCCTGCTACAAAGCAGCCGAATTGTGCCGCGCGATGGTCAAGGAAGGCGCCTTGGTCCAGGTGGTGATGACCGAGGCGGCGGCTCAGTTCATCACCCCCGTCACCATGCAGGCCCTCTCCAACCGCCCGGTTTACACCTCCCAGTGGGACGCGCGCGAACCCAACAATATGGCCCACATCAATTTGGGGCGTGAGGCCGACGCCATTTTGGTGGCCCCGGCCAGTGCCGACTTCATGGCCAAATTGCTCCATGGCCGGGCCGACGACTTGCTAAGCCTCTTGTGCCTGGCGCGCCCGATCGAGCGGGTGCCCCTCCTGCTGGCCCCGGCCATGAACCGCGAAATGTGGGCCCACCCGGCCACCCGGCGCAATGTCGAACAACTCATTGCCGATGGCACGGTGGTGCTGGGGGTGGGGCAGGGCGAGCAGGCATGCGGCGAGACCGGCGACGGGCGCATGCTCGAGCCCGATGAAATTTTGCAAGACCTGGTCGCGCACTTCCAACCCCAAAGTTTGCGGGGGCGGCGGGTTTGGGTCACAGCAGGCCCGACCTTCGAGGCCATCGATCCGGTGCGTGGCATCACCAATCTGTCCAGTGGCAAGATGGGTTTTGCCATCGCCCGCGCAGCCCGGGAGGCAGGCGCTGAAGTCACTCTGGTGGCTGGCCCCGTCTCGCTGCCCACCCCCCGTGGCGTTCGACGCCTTGATGTGCGCAGCGCCCGCGACATGCACCAGGCGACGGCACCGGCCATGGCCCAGGCCGATGTATTCATCGCCACAGCGGCGGTGGCCGATTGGCGGGTGGCACAAGCGGCTGAACAAAAGATCAAAAAAGACGGCAGCGGTCAAACGCCCAGCCTGCAATTCACCGAAAACCCCGATATCCTGGCCGAGGTCGCCGCCGCTGATCGAGCCCGAAGTGGGGCGCTTTTTTGTGTCGGTTTTGCGGCCGAAAGCCATGACCTTTTGCGCCATGCCCAAGAGAAACGGCAGCGCAAGGGCGTCCCCTTGCTGGTGGGCAACATCGGCCCGGCCACATTCGGCCAAGACGACAATGCATTGGTGTTGGTCGACGAGCACGGCCACACCGAACTGCCGCGTGCCGACAAACTCACCTTGGCGCGTCAATTGGTGCAAAACATTGCGCGCCGTTTGGGGGCTTGCGCGCCCTCGGCATGACTTCTTTTAACGCTGCGACATGAACATCGACGTCAAAATTCTCGACCCGCGCATGGCGGCTCAATTGCCCCAATACGCCACCGCCGGCAGTGCCGGGCTCGATTTGCGGGCCTGTCTGGATGCCCCGGTGGTGCTGGAGCCCAATGCTTGGCAACTCATCCCGACAGGACTGGCCATCCACATTGCCGACCCTGCTTACGCTGCTCTCATCCTGCCGCGCTCCGGTCTGGGGCACAAGCACGGCATCGTGCTGGGCAATCTGGTGGGGCTCATCGACAGCGACTATCAGGGGCAGTTGATGGTCAGCGCCTGGAATCGCAGCCCGACCCCGTTCACCCTCGAGCCCATGGAGCGTTTGGCGCAACTGGTCATCGTGCCGGTGGTGCAGGCGCAATTCAATGTGGTCAGCGAATTTGCTGACGCCACGGCCCGTCAGGCTGGTGGCTTTGGCTCGACCGGCACCCGCTGAGGCCCCGGCCTTGCCCGCCCCCTGCCAGGGCGCGATTCAGTCCAGCGAGAAAAACCCCACGCCCAGGGTGCCACGCGCCATTTCTTCGGCAGTGGCCTCGCGCACGTCACGCACCTGAAGAGACAGCCTGATGGCGATGCCCGCCAGGGGGTGGTTGCCATCAAGGATCACGTGCTCGGGGTAGATCTCACTCACGGTGTATACGGCTTGCCGATCGATCTGCGGGCCGCATTCGTCGGGCAGGCTGCCCCCTTCCAGAACCATGCCCTCTTCCAGCGGCGCGGGCAAGAGTTGGCGCGGGGCCAGGTGGATCAGGCTTTCGTCGAAGTCGCCAAAGGCATCCTCGGGCTCCAAATGCAGGTCCAGTCGGTCGCCAATGCCATGTCCTTGCAAGGCGGCCTCCACTTTGGCCAGCAGGTCCTGTCCGCCGACCAGGAACTCGACCGGGTCATCCAATACATCCAATTCGTTGCCCAGGGTGTCTTTCAGCGTCCAGGTCAGGGCGACCACGCAATGCTCGGTGATGTTCATAAGGCAAAATTGTCCCATGAATCCACAAATGCCTTCTGATTGTTTGGGTGGCCTGAGCCCCGCTCAGTTCATGCGCCGCCATTGGCAGAAAAAACCCCTGCTGGTGCGCCAGGCGGTGCCTGACTTCAGGTCCCCCTTGCAATGGGCCGACCTCAAGCGTCTGGCCGGACAAGCGGATGTCGGGCCCACGGGCGTTTCCGCCCAGAAGCCAGCGCCAGTGGACCTTTCTGGTGCAAGGCGTGAATTTGCACGATGACCGCATCAGTGAATTCATGCGGCGGTTCCGTTTCATTCCGGACGCGCGTCTCGATGACCTGATGATCAGCTGGGCCAGCGATGGCGGCGGGGTCGGGCCGCATTTTGACAGTTACGACGTGTTCTTGTTCCAGGCCCAGGGACGCAGGCGTTGGCGCATGGGTCGACAGGACGACCTGGAGATCAAACCCGATTTGCCGGTCAAGATTTTGCGTCGTTTTCAGCCCGAGGCCGAATTTGTGCTGGAGCCCGGCGACATGCTCTATTTGCCGCCGCGCTATGCCCACGATGGCATTGCCGAGGGTGAATGCATGACCTGGTCGATAGGTTTTCGTTCTCCCCGCAGGGACGAGCTGGCCCGGGAAATCCTCTCTCGTCTGGCGGACCATTTGCCCGAAGACCAGCGCCATTACACCGACGCTGCTCAAGTGCCCAATTCGCTTCCGGCCCAGGTGCCCAACGCCTTGCAAGACCACTTGGCGCAAGTGTTGAAACAAGCATTGGCGCACCCGCTGAGCGCCCAACGCGCCCTGGGCGAATGGTTGACCGAGCCCAAGCCCCAGGTCTGGTTCGAGGCGGGGCAGTCTTGGCAGCCGGGTCAGGGGCTGCGCCTGGATCGGCGCAGCCGTATGCTTTACGATCGGCACCATGTTTTTCTAAATGGCGAGAGCTGGCGTGCGGGGGGGGCCGATGCAAGGCTGCTGCGTTTATTGGCCGATCAAGGCCGACTGACCGCGTCGCAGGCCCATCGCGCCAGTGCGGAGGTCAGGGCTTGCTGGCAAGACTGGACAGAGGCCGGCTGGTTGGCTGTTGAATAACCATATGGCATGAATGTAAAGATTTTTGTACGCTAAGGTTTTGAGTATTAACCCTGTAAAATTCCATCCAGTCCGTGAATGACGGATTTTTTAACTCAGTGAAACATAGGAATCGACATGCAAAAGTCTCTGATCCTGGCCGCCGTTTTGGCCGCTGCCTTGGCTGCTTGTGGCAAAAAAGAAACTCCCGCTCCGGCTCCGGC
>JBEBAJ010000349.1:0-2521 GCA_041158965.1 Pseudomonadota bacterium
ATTCGAAACGCGAAACCCGGGATTTGTACGAATGCATTGAATGGGCGGGACAACAGCCATGGAGCAATGGCAAGGTGGGTCTGGCCGGCATTTCCTATTACGCCACCAACCAGTGGCGTGTGGCGGCCTTAAAGCCCCCGCACCTGGCCGCCATTTGTGTCTGGGAGGGCTATGCCGACCGTTATCGCGACTCGACCCACCATGGCGGCATTTTGTGCACCTTCGTCAAGAACTGGCAAGACATGCAGGTCAAGAATGTCCAACACGGGGTGGGCACACGCGGCCCGGTGAGCAAGGTCACTGGCGTGCTGGTGTGCGGCCCGGACACGCTGGACGAGGCGGAGCTGGCCCAACGGCGTGTGCCCATGTGGGCCGATTTGTGCCAGCACCATCTGGACGATGGCTATTACAAAGAACGCACCCCGGTGCTGGAAGACATAGAGGTGCCATTGCTGTCGTGTGGCAATTGGGGTGGCCACGGCTTGCACAACCGGGGCAATGTGGAGGGTTTTGTGCGAGCCGGGTCCAAGCACAAATGGCTGGAAATGCATGGTGGGGCGCACTGGGCCGGGTTTTACACCGACTATGGTGTCGAACTCCAAAAGCGATTCTTTGATTTTTATTTGAAAGGCTTGGCCAATGGTTTTGAGAGCCGCCAGCCCAGCGTTCAGCTTCAGATCCGACATGTGGACCACTTCGAGTTGCGCCATGAGCATGAATGGCCCATCGCCCGTACCCAATGGACCCCATACCATCTGCATGCCGAAGGGATGCAGCTCTCGACCCAAGTGGCGCCTCAAGCCGCAGAAGTCAGTTATCAGCCTCTGCAATCCGGTCTGACATTCAGCACGCCAGCCTTGGCCCATGACACCGAAATCACCGGCCCTTGCGTCTTGAAACTGTTCATACGCAGTGCATCCATCGACGCCGATATTTTTGCCGTTTTGCGCGTTTTTGACCCCAAAGGCCAGGAAGTGGTTTTTCAAGGGGCGCTTGACCCCCATACCCCCGTCGGGCAAGGATGGTTGAGGGCCTCGCACCGCAAATTGGATGTGCGTCTGAGCCGACCCTATCGGCCCTATCACACCCACGATGAGGTACAGCCTTTGGTGCCGGGTGAAATTTATGAACTGGACGTGGAGATCTGGCCCACCAGCATCGTGGTACCCAAGGGGTATCAGGTGGCCATTTCAATTCTGGGCAAAGATTACGAATGGGACGGGCCTGCCGCCACTTTGTCCAACATGAAGAACCCGATGAAGGGTTGTGGCCCTTTCATTCATGATGAGCCGACAGATCGGCCTGCCGATGTGTTTGGGGCCACCGTGACCGTGCTCACTGGCGGGGCCTATCGCAGCCATCTGTTATTGCCCATTATTCCCAAGGCTTAGGGGTTTTTCGCATTCCTCCTGCGTCAAGCAGGGGGGGTGTGATTTCTGGTTTCCCAATGCCAAGCGTCACGGATCATCTCTTCCAGATTGCGTCGGGCATGCCAGCCGAGTTCGGCTTGAGCTTTTTGGTTGGATGCATAGAACTCGGGAATGTCACCTTCACGCCGGGGTGCAATGCGATAAGGCACCCGCTGTCCGGTCACAGACTCGAAAGTCTGAATGATCTCCATGACCGAGGTGCTGGTTCCGGTGCCTAAATTCCAGATATTAAAGCCCTGGGCCGAGGTCGATAGCGCCTCGTAAGCCTTGAGGTGCGCTTCGGTCAAATCCATGACATGGATGTAATCGCGGCGGCCGGTCCCATCTGGCGTCGGGTAATCGTTGCCGTAGACGCTCAGTTCGGCCAAGTGGCCCATCGCCACCCGGGTCAAATAAGGGAGCAGGTTGTTGGGCGTGCCTTTGGGGCTCTCTCCGATCCAGCCGGATTCATGGGCCCCAATGGGGTTGAAGTAACGCAGCACCGCCACATGAAATGTAGGGTCGGCGCGGTGGGCGTCTTCGAGCATGATCTCGACGATGCGCTTGGTCCGACCATAAGGGTTGGCCTGTTGGCCCGTGGGGTGAACTTCATCATAGGGCAGGTATTGCGGTTCGCCATAAACCGTGGCCGAAGAGCTGAACACAAATCGACCCACCCCGTGTGCGCGTGCCGCGCGGATCAGTTGCAAAGAGCCATGAACATTGTGGTCGTAATAGGTCAGAGGTTGCTGCATGCTTTCCCCCACGGCCTTGAGGCCTGCGAGGTGTACGATGCCGTCAAATCGATGCTTGGAGAAGACCGATTCAAGCGCATCGGCATCACGGACATCGGCGCAAACCCACTGCGGTGCACGGCCCGTGATATGGGCAATGCGGTCAATGACATCGGCCGAACTGTTGCTCAGGTTGTCCAGCACGACCACTTGATAACCCGCCTGCATGAATACCACGGCGGTGTGGGCACCGATGTACCCGGTGCCCCCAGTGACCAAGACCGTGCGTGTCATTTATTTCAGCTCAACGATCATTTCGATTTCGACGCAGGCCCCCATGGGCAATTGGGCCACGCCAAAAGCGCTGCGTGCGTGGGC
>JBEBAJ010000350.1:0-2512 GCA_041158965.1 Pseudomonadota bacterium
TCTCAGTAGCCCATCGGATAGCCATCCTTGCGATGGTCAGAGGCGGCCAGGTAGCCGTGCTCCATCACATGGGCCATTTGGGCGCTGCCGAATTCGAGGTCCATGCGTGGCGCCACCTTGACGGGGTGTCCGCGTTGTTTCAGGCCTTCGACCGTATCAGGCGGACAGTTGTGCTCAACGGCCACGCCCACGTTGTCATCCATGACGCGCCAGCGAGGGGCATCGCTCGCTGCTTGCGGGTTTTGACCGAAGTCGGCCAAACGACTCGTGACCTGCATATGCCCTTGCGCCTGCATCGATCCGCCCATCAGGCCAAAGCTCATCAGGGGTTGGCCGGCACGGGTGAGAAAGCCCGGGATGATGGTGTGAAAGGGGCGCTTGCCTGGGGCCACTTGGTTGGGGTGGCCTGCCTGGAGGGAGAAACCGGCGCCGCGGTTTTGCAGCGCAATGCCGGTGTTGGGCACGACCACACCGGATCCAAAACCCTTGTAGTTGGACTGGATGAAGGAAATCATCATGCCGTTTTCGTCGGCCGCGGTGAGGTATACCGTGCCTCCGCTGTGCGGCTGGCCGGCAGTGGGGGTGCTGGCCCGGTTGGGGTCGATCAGCTTGGCACGCGAGGCCAGGTAGGCGCGGTCGAGCAAGTCATCCGCGGTGACCTTCTTCATGTGGGCCGGGTCCGCCACGTAGGCGGCCAGGTCGCTGAAGGCCAGCTTCATGGCCTCGATTTGCAAGTGCCAGGTGAGGGCGGTGTCGCAGCCGCTGCCGGCGATGTCAAAGTGCTCGAGCATGCCCAGCGCCATCAGCGCTCCAATGCCCTGGCCGTTGGGGCCGATTTCGTGCAACGCCAGATCGCGGTAGTGCATGGAGATGGGGTCGACCCAGTCGGCTTGGTGGGCCGCCAGGTCTTTTTCGGTGAGCGCGCCGCCCGTGTTGCGTGCATGCTGCGCGATGGCCGCCGCCAGTTGCCCGTGATAGAAATCGTCACCCTTGCTGGCGGCGATGCGCTCGAGGGTGGCCGCTTGGCCTGGGCACACAAATCGTTCGCCAACGGCGGGGGCTCGCCCGTGGGGGGTGAAGGCTTCACGGTAGCCGGGTTGGGGCGACAGCTCGGAGACTTGCGAGGCCCATTGGCGATGCACCGTGGGTGACACCATGTAGCCGTCCCGTGCGTAACGCAAGGCCGGTTCAAACAAATCGCCAAATGGTAATTTGCCATAACGGTCGGAGAGTGCCCGCCAGGCTGACACAGCCCCCGGTACGGTCACGGTGTCCCAGCCTCGGTTGGGCATCACGCTGTGCTTGGCGAAGTAGTCGGGTGTCCAGGCCTGGGGAGCCCGTCCGCTGGCGTTCAGGCCTTGCAACTGCTTGCCATCCCACAGAATGGCGAAGGCATCGGCGCCTATGCCGTTCATACAGGGCTCCACCACGGTGAGTGTGATGGCGGTGGCCAGGGCCGCGTCCACCGCATTGCCGCCACGGGCAAACATCTGCAGTCCGGCGGCGCTGGCCAGGGGTTGGGAGGTGCTGACCACGTTGCGGGCCAGCAGGGGCATGCGCTGAGAGGGGTAGGGGAAATCCCAGAAGGTCGAGGTGTTCATGCCGGGCAGTCTACCCGGGACTGTTTGACCGACTGTTTCGCATGGGACATTCGGCTTCGGCATGTGATGCCCTACAATCAAAAATTGCTCCGGGGTGTTAGGCCGCCTGAACAGGCGGACAGCTGAGATGGTTGTACCGAACCCGCGAACTTGAATCGGATCATGCCGACGTAAGGAGAGCTGCCAGGCCCCCACCTGGTCACTTTTCGGAGCTTTGTGTCTGCCACCCGAAAAGGTTTTCTGTGATCCACGATCCTGCTGACGATGTCCTGGCCTTCATGGCCCGAGCCGACGCCGACGAGGCTGCGTTTGACGCGCTCGCGCTGCGGTTGTTTGCGCATCAGGTGGAACACAACGCCCCGTACCGCCGTTTTTGCCAGGACCGCGGCCGACTGCCCCGCACGGTTCGCAGCTGGCGTGACATTCCTGCGGTGCCGATTCAGGCCTTCAAGGACCTCACCTTGAGTTGCGTGCCCATCGACCAATGCGAGCGGGTGTTCATGACCAGCGGCACCACACGCGGTGATGTTCGCGGCCGGCATTACCACCCGGCGCTCGCGGTGTATGACGCTTCGATGCAGCGCGGTTTCCAGCAGTTTTTCATGGCTGAGCACACGCAATTGCCCATGCTGGTGCTGTTTCCCACCGAAGCCATGATGCCCCATTCGTCACTGGCCCATTACCTGGCGCTGGCGTTGCAAACGTTTGGCGCGCAGGGGAGTGAGTACGGTATTGATGACCAGGGTTTGCGACTCGAAGCGGTCGTGCACTGGTTGCAGCATGCACAGGCCCATGGGCAACCGGTGGCCATTCTCGGTGCCTCTTACAGCTGGGTGCACCTGATCGATGCGTTGCAAGCGCGTGGTCAGTCGTTTGCCTTGCCGGCTGGCAGTCGTTTGCTCGATACCGGT
>JBEBAJ010000351.1:0-2501 GCA_041158965.1 Pseudomonadota bacterium
GGCTGATGACCAGGGTGCGATCCGCCGAGGCCATGCCTTGGGCCATCTGGCGCGAGGTCTCGAGCAACTCGGAGGAGATCAAAGCATCGAGTCGGCCTGGCAAGGGATTCAAGCCCAATACGGGGCGTTGACGGCCCAAGACACTGAAGGGTTGTGGAAAGATTTCCAGATAATAGGTGGTGGCACCGGTGCGTTGGGCCACACCCGGCACCGAAGTCGCCTGCGCCGGATGACCAGCTTGGCGGGCCACTTCAACCAACCAATCGGCCAGCACGCTGCCGCCCTCGCCGCCCAAGGCGCACAACAATATGGAGATGGGGGCCGTCATGGTCTGGCCCCTTGTAGCCACTGGCGAGCGACGCTGCGCAAGCCACCCAGCACGCGCTCGGGCCAGCGGGGGTTTTGCACCACTTCGGCACGGTAAAACGAGGGACATAAAGTGGCGGCATGGGCATTGGCGCCACACAGGCCGCAGCCCACGCAACCGTCAATGACGGTGGCCACCGGGTCGACCTTGAGAGGGTCAGGGTTGTCTTTCAATGTCAGCGTCGGGCAACCCGACAAACGAATGCAAGCATGGTCGCCGTTGCACACGTCCTCGTCAACACCATACTTGACACGCTCAACACGTTCACCGCGAGCCAGCAAAGACGCCAGCCAGGGCTTGATGCGACGCTGACGCTCCAATTGGCATTCGCCCTCAGCCACGATGACTTTGAGGCCCTGAAACGAGGTGGTGAAGGCTTCGGTCAGGGTCGCGCGCATCTCCTCCACATGGTAGGTGTGCACGGTGCGTAACCACTGCACGCCCAAGCCCTTCAAGGTCTGCTCGATGGTCTGGTTGGTATGCGCCAAACTTTGCCTTTTGTCATCGACCGACTGTTTGACCTGCTCGGGGGGTGTATTGATGATGTCTTGGGTGCCGGTGGCCGAGGTGTAACCGTTCTTGAATATCAACAGGACTGCATCGTCGCCATTGAAGAGCGCGCTTTGCACGCCTGTCAACAAGCCGTTGTGCCAAAAGCCCCCATCGCCCATGACCGAGAGCACCCGGCGCTTCATGAGCGGCGAGACGCCGGCGCGACTGGCCAGGCTCATCCCGTAGCCCAGGATCGAATGCCCCACCGAAAAGGGCTCGAAGGTGGCCAAAGCATGGCAACCGATGTCGCCCGAGATGTGCACAGGCCCCACGTCTTGTTGGGCCATCTTCAATGCGGCAAACACCGGTCGCTCCGGACAGCCGATGCACATGCCCGGCGGACGCGTTGGCAGGGGCTCTCTCAAGGTCTGCTGCACATCGCGGCGGCGTTCGGCATTACCACGCAACCACTGCCGGGTGGACTCGGGCACTGCATCGGGTCGATGGCGATCGAGAAAGGCCATCAAACCCGCCGCCATGACTTCAGCGGTGTACTCACCTGCGCTGGGCAAGAGGTCTTTCCCATGCAATGGGGTTTGCAGATCGAGTCGGCGCAAGGCCAGGGCCAATTCCTGTTCAATGTATTCAGGTTGCCCCTCTTCCAACAACAGCACGGCCTGCTTGTCGGCGCAAAAGGCGCAGAGGTCTTCGGGGACCAGCGGCCAGGTGACGTTAAGCACATGGATGGACAAGCTGCTGTGCCCAAAGGCATCGGCCAGACCAAACTGCTGCAAAGTGCGTATCAGGGTGTTGTACAAACCACCCTGCACCACCAGCCCCAGGTCGGCGTGCTGAGTACCGGGCATGGTTTCATTCAGGCCGCGCTCACGGATGAAACGGCGGGCCGCCGGTATGCGTTCACTGGCCTTGATTTTTTCCTGCACAAAAGTAACCGGCGGATGTGCCAAACGCATGTAGTCAAATCGAGCCGGGTCTTGAATGAGGTTTTGCTTTGACCAGCGCGGGGCCTTGTTGTCTTTGGCTACGAAGCTTCCGCGCACATGGCAAGCGCGTATGCGCAACTCGAGAATGACGGGCATCCGGCTGGCCTCGCTCAATTCGAACCCTTGCTCGACCATGCTCACCATCTGCGGCAGATCAGGGCGAGGGTCCAGCAAGCACATGCCCGATTTCAAGGCATAGGCATGGGTGCGCTCTTGAATGACGCTGGCGCCCTCACCGTAATCTTCACCCACCACTATCAGTACGCCGCCAGTGACTCCGGGCGAGGACAGGTTCGAGAGCGCGTCGGCAGCCACATTGGTGCCGACGATCGACTTCCAAGTCACCGCGCCGCGCACCGGGTAATGGATGGAAGCCCCGAGCATGGCGGCAGCAGAAGCCTCATTGGAGCAGGCTTCGACATGCACGCCCAATTCGTCCATATAAGGCTTGGCCTGCACCATGACATCCAGCAGGTGTGAAACCGGCGCACCCTGGTAACCGCCCACATACGACACCCCCGCTTGTAAAAGCGCTTTCGTGATGGCCAAGATGCCTTCACCGTGAAAGGTGTGTCCCGAGCCCAGGCGCAAGGCCTTGATTTCTTCGACAAATGAAACTTCCAAAACGAGGCTCCTGA
>JBEBAJ010000352.1:0-2666 GCA_041158965.1 Pseudomonadota bacterium
TGGCCTGGGGCCGGCATTGGCCGGTCGCACGGCAGCGGGAGTGAACGGCCTGCTGGACATGGGGGCCAACGCCTGGGAATGGGTGGATGAACCCATGGGCCCCAGTGCGACCAAACGCACGCGAGGGGGCTCTTGGTGGTACGGATCAGAGCCCATGCGCGCCGACCACCTGGCCAGCAAAGATGCGGCGTTTTCGGTGGTTTACATCGGTTTTCGCTGCGCCAAAACATCAGTCAGCCCCAGATAGCGGGCAGCCCAAAAAAAAGCGCCCCGAAGGGCGCTATTTATAACCTGAATGCAGTGCCGATCAGGCGCTGAACTGGCCTTCCATGGCGCTTTGGGCCAAGGGGCGACGGTCGTTGGGGGCCTCACGCTGCTGGAACACCTAAAGCGTGTGCCACCAAACCCATGTGCATGGCCTGCAGGGCCATGCTGAGCCAGGCGGCGCCGGTGTCAAACGAATGCCAGGCGTTGGGGCCGGGGGCAGCGGCACCGGGGAACTGGGCGTTTTTGGCCGAGGCCAGCACCACCAGGGCCGAGCCGTCTTTGACCCAGGTGCGGTTGCCTTCCTTCAGGCCATTGAAAATCGGGGTCCACTGGGCGGTGTCGCGCAGGGCATAAATGAAGCGCCAGGGCTGGTAGTTGTAGGCCGAAGGGGCCCAGCGGGCGGCTTCGAGCACAGTGAAGAGTTGCTCGCGGGTGATGGCCTCGCCGGTCAGGGCGCGGGGCGACCAGCGGTTGGTGAACATGGGGTTGATGGGGTGTGCGGGTTGACGCGGGTTGCTCATATTGAATTCCTGTGAGGTCAGTCTGAAAGTGGTTCGTCAGGCCAGGTACCGATGAACCTATTAAAAGGCCGGGACAGGACAAACGAAAACGGGGAGTGATCTTACAGCAGAGCGAATGACCATATATGGCACTTAGGCCACAAATCCAAAATCATTGGCATTGAGGTTGGAGGTGTTGACCCCCGACAAAGAGGCGACCCGGATGGCGGTGTTGATGTTGAAAGCCCCTTCCGTGGGGGTGTACCAAATGGTCACGCCATCTGTGCCGGTGGGAGATCCCACACAAACCAAGGCGGCACCGTTGGCGCTTTGGGTGCCATTGAGGTCCACCGAGGTGCGCGTCGGGCCAGCAGACACTATGTACAGGTTGCCGTCCGTATTGGCCGCAGGCCCGCCCGTGATGGCCGCCGAGGTGCCTCGAACCACCGACCCGGCCGGAATGCCGAAATCGGCCGCAGAAAACAACAATTTATCGACAAAGCTGGTGCTGCTGCCGAGATTGATACCGTTGATGGTGTCGAAACCCAAGGAAGCAACCCTTGCCGCAAACCCCGTACCGCTTCCTCCGGAAAAGACCACGGCATCACCCATGGATCGCACTTCTGACAAATGGATGGTGTCGTTGCCTCGTCCCCCGATCAGGGTATCGGCACCTTCGCCACCAAACAGGACATCATTGCCAAGACCGCCGCTGAGGGTATCGTTGCCATCCAGACCGTAAATCGTGTCATCACCTGAAGAACCCACAATCACGTCATTGCCGTTGGTGGCAGGCTTTAGTCCGGTGGTGAAAGTCAGGCGGGTGGTGGTGTTGCCGGCAAAGGCATTGCCAGCCAGATCGGTGAACACACCCGAGGTCATATAAACAGAATACACACTGTTTGGCTGCAAATCCAAGGTGGGATTGATGGCGACGGTGTTCCCAGAGACCGTCACCTGTGCATCGCCCACCGCAATAAGGCGAGTTTCAACCCCATTGCTGATCACGATATTGCCTGTACCTTTGCGAACCGATTCGCTGAAGGTGAACACCATGTCATTGCCCACAGGCACAGCCGTGGCTTGGGGGGCAGGACTGGTCCCCACCAAGGTAGGGGCAAGGGTATCTGTCGTGGAGAAATTCAGAGCGGTGGTGGTACTGAGCCCGACATATGGGTTGCCGGCCACATCGGTGAACACGCCGGCGGTCATTTGCACCCAATAGTTGCGATTGGGCATCAGGTCGGCCAAGGGGTTGATGGTGACCGTATTGCCCAACACCGTCACTTGAGGGTCGCTGACTGCGATGGTTCGTGTATCGGCACCGTTGCTGATCACGATATTGCCCGATCCTTTGCGCACTGCCTCGTTAAATGTCATGACGATATTTCTGCCCAAGTCCACTGCCATTGCATCGTCTGCGGGGCTGAAACCGATGGCGACAGGCAAAATCGTATCGACAGAAAACACGGGGGAAGTGGCTGCTGGCGAAGTCAACCCTGAAGCGTTGGTCGCGGTCGCCGTCAGGGTTTTGCCCGTGCCCTGCCCAATGATCAGCAGATGGTTTGCGGACAGCGCAAATGACCAGTTGCCGGACCCATCGGTGATGACAGGGGTCTCATTGAGCACAGTAGAGCCGTATTGGAGGGTGATGCCCACATTGGGTTCGGCTGTGCCGCTGACCCATGCATCGCCCACCATCGTGCTGACCATGAGGTCTGTGCCGCCCAAGGCGTTGATCGATGGTGTTGGAGGCGGTACAGCAGGCGGGGGAACCACCATGCCTGTGAGCGCACTGACCACGCTCTCGGCACTGCCCCAGTGGTCGGTGTAGCTGGCGCGCACACTGATGGCTTTGCCCACCAAAGCCTGCCCCAGGGTCAGTGCGTCTGCATTGGC
>JBEBAJ010000353.1:0-4012 GCA_041158965.1 Pseudomonadota bacterium
GAATTGAACGAGCAAGGCGGCGTGAATGGCCGCAAGATCAGCCTGAAGGTGGAAGACTCGGGCTATGACCCGAAGCGGGCTGTGCTGGCGGCCCAAAAATTGGTCAATCAGGACAAGATTTTTGCCATGATCGGCCACATCGGCACAGCGCAAAACCTGGCGGCGATGCCGGTGCAGTTCAGCAAGAACGTCATCAACTTCTTCCCCGTCACGGCGGCGCGTGAGATGTTTGACCCCTTCCACCCGCTGAAATATTCCTTTGCCGCCACCTATTACGACCAGATTCGCCTCTCGACGGCCAAGCTGGTGAAAGACCAGAACCTGAAGAAGATTTGCACGATCTACCAAGACGACGAGTTTGGTCTGGAGATTTTGCGCGGCGGGGAAGCCGGCCTGAAAGCGATCGGGATGGAGTTCACGGAAAAGACCACCTACAAGCGCGGCGCCACCGATTTTTCTTCTCAGGTGGCACGCCTGAAGTCGGCCGGCTGCGAGATGGTGGTGCTGGGCACCATCATTCGCGAGACGGTAGGCACGATTGCTGAATCGCGCAAAACAGGGTTCAACCCGGTCTTTTTGGGTTCTTCAGCCGCCTACACCGACCTGATCCATAAGCTGGGTGGCCCGGCCATGAACGGCCTGTATGCCGCGATGACTTCGCAGCACCCCTATCTGGACGAGGCTTCGCAGCCCATCCGCTTCTGGGCCAACAAGTACAAAACCATGTTCAACGAAGACCCGACGGTGTTTTCGGTCTACGGCTATCAGGCTGTGATGCACTTTGCCACGGCAGCGGGCAAGGCCGGCAAGAATTTGACGCATGAGACCTTCATCAAGGCCATGGACGGCATGACCTTCCAGGGCGATATTTTCGGCAGCCCCCCGCTGAGTTTTACCGCCACCAAGCGACTGGGCAATGATTTGTCGCGCCTGTCGCAAATTCAGGAAGGCCGCTGGAAGGTGGTTTCCGACTATGTGAAGTGATTTGACGGCCACGGTGCCATCTGACCCCTCCCGATGCGGAGGGGTTTTTTTTGACCGATGGCGATTTTTTGCCGCCCGAAGGCCGCGCGGCCCTTCCGATCTTTATCTATTTAAGTACCAAAGGATGCAAAAGAGGTCTTTGGAGATGGCATGTGGCTTGCTTATTGCATGGGGAATGACCAAAGGATAAGCCCCGTGAAACCGTCTACACCCTATTCCCGTTGGCAGACCCGCCCCCTGACTTTGGCGGGGCTTTGTGCCGTGATGGCGGGCTGCGCCAGCATACTGACCGGGGCCGATCAGGCCGTGACCGTTCAGGTCATGTGCAAAGGCCGCCCGGTGGCGGCCGATTGCCAGGTGAGCAATAGCAAAGGGCGCTGGAACTTCCAGGCACCCCAGACGCGCATGATTCTGCGTGATTCGGCCCCTTTGCGGGTGGCTTGTTACAGCTCGGTCACTGGAGAGTACGGGGTGTATCAGTACCCGGGCGTGAACCCGGCCAGCGTCGGCAATGCCGTGGTGGGTGGTTTGGTGGGCACCGCAGTGGATGCCTCTAATACGAAGCTGTGGGCCTACCCCAGCGTGATCACGATAGAAAACGATTTGTGCAAAAGGATGCCCTCATGAAGCTGTCTATTCATGGCCTGTTATTGGCGGCCACGCTGGTGTTGAGTGCTTGCGGTGGCGGCGGCGGTGGGGGGTGTGATGCCCAATTGATCGGTGGTGGCGCTGTGAATTGCGGCAGCAGTGGTGGGGGGAGCACGGGAGGTGATGTATTACCTGGCCCAGTGCTTGGTTACACCTCAGCCGTTTCATCAGGTGAATTGGTGAGTAACAACTGGAACACGGCCATGACTCAAGTGAATTATGGCTTCATCGATTGGCCCGCCAACTACAGCCGTGATGGCCAAACACACTCTGTCCCAGTCACTTTCAGCAGCGATGAAGGGACTTATGCCGCGCCAACCTTTGTCAGCAAATACGGCAAAAACAGCTCAGGTTTGAATTACGGCATGATTTCGGAGCGATATAACGCCTTGAACAGCATTGCGACACAGTTGCCGTTTTTCGGTCTGCTCAATTTGGACACCGACCCCATCAAGCGTCAAGGCATCTACACACAGGTTCATGCGCCGGGGTGTCGGCAGTGTCGGTGTCTGGTTCAGCCAATACCACAGCCAACAATGGCCGCATCGCGTTGACGCAAAACGGGTCAACGGTGGGGCAGGCGCTATTTACCATGCAAAACTTGAATAAAGTGCTGGTCATTCAATTCAACGATTCTGTGACTGCAATCAGAAATGGCATGTTGGTGGGTGTACCTCGCGCAACTTTGGATGCCTCAAGCATCGTTGGCACTTGGTACTTCACATCTGCGACGCAATCTGGCAATTGGAGCGTGACCAATGCCAGCACGATCACCGAGACCATTGATTTGAGTTCGCCGACTAACCCTTCCTCGACGCTGAATCAACCTTGGGCTGGTCTCGCTAAATTGGATGGAAACACACCTCCTCAAAAGGTGGTGCTGTGGTCAACTTCGGGCGCTTATGCTTACGTCGACACTGCAAGCAATGTATTTCGAGTGGGCCTGAAGAAAGAATAAGCCACTCGCACTAGGCCATTGCGGGTCACTTCAGCGCACTGGCCAGGGCGGAAATGGGGCAACGATTTTGATGCCGCTGGTGTAGGAGGACAGAGTGTTGTCGTCTTGGGTGAGCAAATGCATGAGTTTGGGGTGGATAAACAACTTCTCACGCCCCACCGCCCGCTCTTGGAGCACACCGATGTCCACCAGCTTTTTCAGATGTCGTGAGGCCGCCTGCCGTCCGGCCATGCCCTGATCCACCAGGTTTTGTATGCGGCAATAAGGCAAAGATCAAATCGACCAGTTCGCGGCTATAGGTTTTGGGTGCCGCCTGGCGCACATGGGCGATGGTGAAGGCCGACAACTCACGGATGGCCGATATTTTGTCGATGGTCCACTTTGCGGTATCTTCGACCGCTCGCAAGACATACAAAATCCAGGGCTCCCAGGCTTGGTCACGGGTCACTTCAAGCAAGTGTTTGTAATATTCGCCCTTGGTTTTGATGATGTACCGACTGAGATACAGAATGGGCAAGTTCAGCAAGCCTTCCTGAACCAGAAAAAGGGTGTTGAGCACACGCCCTGTACGGCCATTGCCATCGGTGAAGGGATGGATCGCCTCGAATTGGTAATGCCCGATGGCCATGCGGATGAGGGGGTCGACGTCGATTTGTTCATTGAGGTACTGTTCCCAATTCCACAATTTGGCCCTGAGCAACGCTTCCCCCACCGGCGGGGTGTAGATGACTTCACCGGTGATCTGATTGGCCAGGGCCGTTCCTGAAATGTGCCGCACACGCATGTCGACGCCTTTGATGCGGGTGCAAACCTGCTCTGCCATGCGGGTGCCCAAAGGGGCCTGCCTGAGCACGCCATAGCCCTCTCGCAAAGCATGGCTGTGACGCAGCGCTTCACGAGTGGCTGGATCTGCCTGTTCAGACAGACTCTGATACTGAAACAATCGATCGGTCGTGGTGACGATGTTCTCGATTTCGGAGCTGGCTTGTGCCTCCAGCAGCGGCAATGCATTGATCAGCACCCCCTGATTGGGGATCAGTTCGGCGGCTTGCTTGAGTTCTGCCAATGCCGATCGGGATGCGATGCATTGTTTAAGAACCGGGCGTGTCTCTACCTCTGCAGGTGGGGGCAGCGGGGGCAGCTCGTTGAACGGTTGATCGGCACGCCAGTTTGACATGTCTCATTTTTTGGATTTTTGCGACATATTCTGAGTTTATGTGACCAAGTGCGACAGGTCAAGGCGATGTGTTGCAAAAAATAGAAAATTGCAACACATGGGGGCCGACGTGTTGCGCGCGACAACACATGAGCCCAACGTGTTGCAAAAACAGAATAAATGCAACAGGTTGTCGGGTTCAGACGTTGAACCAGAAAAGAGAGGCTAAGCCTTTGATTCTGTTATTCACCGCCTGCTCCTGATTG
>JBEBAJ010000354.1:0-2954 GCA_041158965.1 Pseudomonadota bacterium
TGAGCGGTTGCACCACCAGCAGCGACCACCATTACATCTACCCCAACGGCACCCGACTGGAAGACAGCATCGCCGCCGCGCAGGCCATCGGCATGCGCTTTGTGGCCACCCGAGGTGCCATGACGGTGGGCGAGAGTCAAGGCGGCCTGCCGCCTGACCGGGTGGTCGAGAAAGAAAGCGAAGTGCTGCGCGAAATGCAGCGTCTGGTCGAAGTCTGGCATGACCCGAGTCCGGGGTCGATGCTGCACATTGCACTTGCTCCATGCTCGCCTTTTTCTGTCAGCGAGTCGCTGATGGTCGAATCAGCCCGTCTGGCGCGCGCGCTGGGTGTGCGCCTGCACACCCATTTGGCGGAAAACGACCATGACGTGGCCTACACCCGGGAAAAATTCAATTGCTCACCGAGCGAATATGTGGAGCGCTTGGGCTGGGTCGGCAGCGATGTCTGGCATGCCCACTGCGTGAGAATCGATGCCCCCGGCATGGCCTTGTTTGCCCGAACCCGTACCGGCATTGCGCATTGCCCATGCAGCAATATGCGTTTGGGCAGCGGTATTTTGCCCTTACGCCGCCTGCTCGATGCCCGGGTGCCAGTGGGCTTGGGGGTGGACGGCAGTGCCAGCAACGACGGTGCGCACATGTTGGGGGAAGCACGCCAGGCGATGCTGTTGGCTCGGGTCAGCAGAGGGCTCGAACCGTTTGGCTGCGACCACGGCCCAAGTGAGATGACGCCTCGTGATGCCTTGCGACTGGCCACCCGGGGCGGCGCCGAGGTCCTGGGGCGCGCGCATGAACTGGGCCAAATCAGGGTGGGATATTGCGCCGATCTGGCCTTGTTCAGGCTAGACACTGTGGCCATGGCGGGGGGGGCAGTTCACGACCCCGTGGGTGCGCTTTTGTTGTGCGCCAGCGGTGCCTCAGATTACACCGTGGTGCATGGACGCGTGATCGTGCGCCAGGGACATTTAAGTAGCGTCGATCTGCCCCCTTTGATCGAACGACACAACCATCACGCGGTGCAACTGGCGCAAGGGGCGTGAGTTCAGAACCGCGTCTGCACTCTGGGTGATCTGATCAGTGGGCGTGAAAAGCAAACCGGCTGACCAGGGTGACCAGGCCGATGCCGGCCAACAGCCAGGCCACCTGACTGGCGGTGGCTGCGCTGCTGAGGCGTTTTTGCAATTGCGGGATCAGATCGGCCAATGCCACATAGATGTAGCTGCCACTGGCAATGGTGAGCAAATAAGGCAAAAACTGAGGCTGAGCCCCGACCAGGCCATACCCCACCAACCCGCCCACCCGCAGCACCACCAAGTCGCCGACATGGTGTGGCACTTCATGGGCCAGCACCGCCACTGAAGCCGCCAAACCCAGCTGCAAATTGGCCATAAATGCGGCAGCCACCAATATGCCGTCGCCAAATGCATGCACGCTATCGCCCATCAGCACCGACCAGCCACCCGCATGGGTGTGGCCATGGGCATGGCGGTGATCGCCGCCTTGCGCATGCCCGTGGCTGTGATCGTGGCCATGTTCGTGATCATGGTGCTCATGGCCGTGGTGCCAAAGTTCGGCCTTGTCGAGCAGAAAAAAAATCAACACACCCACCAATAGCGTCATAAAGAGCATGTGGATATCGGCCCCCGACTCGAACGCCTCGGGCAAAAGGTGCATGAACGCAGTCGCCAGCAGGGCACCGGCGGCCAGGCTCAACAAGTGCTGGGTGTAGCGCGCCAACAAGGCGCGGGCGATGAGGGCCGCCACCAGCACACTGCCCATGCCGGCCACCAAAGTGCCCAGCACGATATAGAAGGGCGTCATGGTGCCGTTCAAAGGTATTTCTTGAACCAGTCTTGGGCACGCTGCCAACCGTCGGTGGCCGGCCCTTGGCGGTAGGTGGCGCGATAGTCGGCATGAAAAGCATGCGGTGCTTCCGGGTAGACCACAAACTGGCTGGCTTGGGCAGCGCCATTGGCCTGGGCCGCGGCCAGGGCTTGCTTCATCAGATCGACCTGGGAGACCGGGATGCCAGTATCAGCGCCGCCATACAGCCCCAAGACCGGGGCTTTGAGCTGGGCGGCGAGGTCCAGGGGGTGGGCCGGGTTGTTGGGGGTGACCGCACCGCTGACCCGGCCATACCAAGCCACCCCGGCACGCAACCTGGGTTGGTGCGCGGCATACAACCAGGTGATGCGCCCGCCCCAGCAAAAGCCGGTGATGCCCAGGCGCGAGGTGTTGCCATTGTGTTGCGCGGCCCAGGCGACGCAGGCATCAAGGTCTGCCATGACTTGCGAGTCAGGCACCTTGGCGATGATCTCGGATTGGATTTTGGCGATCTCGCCATACGACTGCGGGTCACCCTGTCGAACAAACAACTCCGGGGCCAAGGCCAAATAACCGGCGCGGGCAAAACGCCGGGCCACATCGGCAATGTATTCGTGGACACCAAAGATTTCCGACACCACCAACACGGTGGGCAGGTTTTTCTGGCCAGCGGGCTGAGCACGATAGACGGGCACCTGGGTGCCGCCGACATTCACAGTGATTTCGCCCTCTTCCAGCCCGTCGGTGGGTGTCTTGATGGCCGTCTGGGCCATGATGGGGGCAGCGGCCATGGCGTAACCGACGCCCAAAGCGGCTTGCAGGGCCAGGCGACGGCTCGGGGCCGAAGCGTCCGCACGAACATCAAGCAAGGCCTGGGCATCTTCGATCAGTTGGGGGGTCATCTGTGTTCTCCGCTGGGTCAGGGTTGGGGGTGGTGACATCAATGGGCCTGGTCCCAATTGGGGCCCACGCCCATTTCGGCCACCAAGGGCACACGCAACTGGGCCACACCAGCCATCAGGGCCGGAATGGTTTCGCGCAACCAAGGCACTTCGTCCTGGGGCACCTCAAACACCAGCTCATCATGCACTTGCATGATCATGCGCGTGCGTTTGCCTTGCTCGTCCAGG